>JABDAB010000002.1 GCA_013289415.1 Gammaproteobacteria bacterium | reverse complement strand
TTCGATTCTATCTCCATTTGCTTATCCAAAGGACTAGGGGCGCCCGTTGGCTCTGTGTTATGCGGTACAACATCGCTCATTAAATCGGCACGACGATGGCGAAAAGTTCTCGGGGGTGGTATGCGTCAAGCCGGTTATCTAGCCGCAGCCGGTATTTATGCTTTAGAAAATAACATCTCTCGATTAACTGAGGATCATGAAAACGCACATGAACTTGCGGAAGGATTATCCGGAATTGATGAAATTGAAGTGGATGTCGAAGCATTGCAAACAAATATACTTTATATTAAAGCATCACATCACTATACGAACTTACAAACACACCTGGCGAAACAAGGAATTATGTTTCCTAAACAACCGAACAAAATGAACCTTATACGGCTTGTGACCCATCTTGATGTTTCAAATACAGATATTAAGCATGTTATTGATGAAGTGAAAAAATATTATTCATTTTTGTAATGCAATAAACGTGTTGTCTCATCCGCAGTTTTTGCTCAACCTTGATATTGTCGTCCCGGAATTTAGGGCTGCTAAGGTGGCTGCGCTCGCCAGGCAGCCCTAAATTCCGGGACGACAGTTTGGTAAATGAATAGAAAAGGTTTGATTTCATCAATTTCAACCTAAAATCAATCCAGTCAGAGTCTGACCTCATTGATTCTAAAACATTTGATGTGCACATCGATACTTAAAGAAATGTTGTGTAGCGCCGCGGCTTTTTTCTTTCCTTCTTGGTTAGCACGATATAAATGCGGCGTCATCGTGAGTAAATCTGCAATCGCTTCGTCCGACTCGAGATTTATCTCAAAACTGAGCGCGCGCTCCTCAATTAGACTAAATCTCTCCTCTAACGGCGGGGCTCTTTCACGAGTCGGTTTCAGACTGTGGTAGATGACCTCACGCAACTCACGCAGATGCTGCTTTCCTGTATCGATCTGCACTAACAATCCATCCGGTTTCAATACTCGCGCAAACTCTGTATACATTGGGAAACCAAACAGGCAGAGTACGAAATCGATGGTAGCAGAAACTACAGGGAGGTTAGCATTGCTGCCTACTACCCAAGTGGATGATTTGTCTAATTTCGCGGCAGCTTGCACAGCCCATTTCGAGATATCCAGACCTAAGATAGACAAGTCCATCTCCATGTTTTGCAATTCGCGTAGGTAATAACCCTCGCCGCAACCGGCATCTAAACAGCTCAAAGAGCCTTGGGTATGAGAGGCAAGCATTTGAGCAAGGGCTTGGGCGATAGGTGCATAATGCCCAGCGCTCAAGAAGCGTCTCCGCGCCGCCACCATTTCTTTACTATCGCCGGGATTTTTGGAGCGCTTATTCTGCACCGGAAGCAGATGCACATAGCCTTCACGGGCTCTATCAAAACTATGGCCTACTTCACAACACCAACTCTTATCGTTGCGCGTCAACGTGTTGCCATCGATCGGACAACGCAGTAATTGAAAGGGAGTAGTCGGCATAATCGCGGTCGCTATAGTGTGTAATGGCGCAAAAAGGATAAGAATTATAAACGCGCGATTACGTTATTTCCACAAGTATCACGATTAGGGGCCGTGGGTGAGTAAAATGGCGTCTGTCGGTCTTTCTCCAAGACACTTTAAAGAAAATATTATATCTCAATGATGTTATTTTGTACATACAAAGGTATCCTCTCCATATCACAGGGTAAGAAGTAGGAACGTTGACAGGTAAATATTACTGACCTACGCTATAACTATACTGTACTTTGGGAGTTCATTATGGGAATCGATACGAATGCTCAAAAGTATGCGCACAATATTAAGCACATAATAAAAGAATGTTCTAAATATAAAGAGCATATTGATAAGGCTCTTTTGGTCCATCTTGATGTAAAAGGGCCGAGGCCCGAAGAGATAGATCACAATATTCTCGCTCTCCTTGGCAGTTCTACCAATAACGACATTAAACAACTGATTGAAAAAAGGCGCATTGTAATTCAATTAATAGACGCTACTCCCAATGAAAATGATAAGACAGAGAAGGATGTGCTTGATAAACTTAGTCAGTTTCAATCCATCTTGGAGTCGAACAAAAATATTATTGAGAAAAGTCGTGATACTCATTTTATTCGATTCATTAAAGCAGTTGTATTTTCATTCTCATGTGCATTTTTTTGGATAGCTCCTCCTTTAGTGGGGAGCGGGGATTTCCTTAGGTATAAAAACAAACGAGCTATTACAATTCCTGGAGACGTATATAATCGCTTGTATACAGTTGAAGGAAAATTTTTCTTTGAGCAAGTCAATACAAAGACGCCCTATGAACTGGATATAACATCTTGGATACCCAAAAAAAATAAAATTCTATTGAAGCTAAATGATGGAAAACTTTCCTATATCATGATTCTTCCAAATGGAAGAAATGCTTACGGTTCTGTTGAAGGGATAGATCCTCCCAGCTCTTTAACCGATGAATTTGTACGTTCATCGGGCGATAAAATTAAAAATCAAATTTTAAGCGCAATTAGTAAGCAGACTAATTTTCTTATTTTACCTGAGGAGGCGTCTACCGAACAGCCAACCACTCCCTCGGGGGGTACGCAACACACATAACGTTCGGCCGCCGAGATCCGAAACCAAAAGGATCTAAATGCAGACTATATCACAGGGTAAATGCAATAACAGCGACTTAAGCGGGGCAATTTTCTAAGCTGAATTTCTCAGCAATCAAATTCGCAAGAGATTTCATTTCGAATTTTTTGGTCACCCCATTGATTACAGTGGTATCCATATGGTCAACGTATCATGCTCAGATAATCTAAGCACGCTTCCTCGTCGGGGAACATGTCCATTAATTCAATTGCATTTTCGGGGTAAGTTTTCATAATTTGAAATATTATACACAATATGGGTGTATTATTCGCTTGAAGATCCCTTGCTAAAAGAGTGTGTTGAACTTATAGGATTATTTATATTGTCTTTCGAATCTTTAGGTGGAATATAGCGATTTGGAGTATTAGGATCTTCAAAAAATCCAAATTGACAAGCTGCCATGGCCCTCATTATGTTGTTAGTATCTTGATCATAAGTGTATGATGGTTTAGTAAAAATAAAATTAAAGCCTGCTGATCCAACAGCGCAGTTTACGTTATCGCGATCTTCCGCTTTTGCTTGGGGCGCTTGTGATAATAATTGATGTAACCGAGCACATCCAGTTAGTGTTGGTTTTTGTTGATCTGATTTTTTAAATTCTCGATTGAGAATTGTGCTTGAGCTTGGCGTGATACGTCATGAAATTCACGAAAGCTGGTTAACGTGTTAACGGCTTGCGATTTTTGCTCACTATCTAGTCCGCTATATATCATTAAAAAGGTACACGCATGATAGAAAGAGCGGCTGAATTTATTTTGTTTGAATTCACTGTCTTTTTGATCAAATACGCTAACATATTCGCAAATTGCAAAAAAATAGAGAGTCGTTTTTTAGTTGAGTTAAGTTGATTATTGTCATAGTCATGCTCCTAATAGTTTGTGTTCATAGCTTCACGCAAATACCGTGCATGAAACATTTCAACCTGCTTCTGTAGCGCGTCAATGGACTCATCATTAACCACCACATCATCTGCTATTGATCTGCGTTTGTCTTCATCCGCGCGGGTAGTCGCCAGCATGGCGCAGGCCTGTTCTCGAGAGCAGTGGTCTCTTGTCATAATACGTGTGATTTGTAGGTCCGGGTCAGCTAACACTAGCAGTACGCGGTTAAGGTAGGGGTAGTCTAATTTATTGGTCAGCAAGGGAATTTCAATAATGCAAAAAGAACTTTTGCAATGACCAATGTCATGTTGAATTTTTTCGCGAATTAACGGGTGAAGCAGGTTTTCAAGCCAGAGACGTTCCTCAGGGTTGTTGACGATTAATTCGCGCAAATAACGTCGGTTTAGTTCGCTGTCTTGTGTTAGCACGGATTTACCGAAGTGATTAATTATCTGTTGAAGGGCAGGTTGGTTGATGCTTACAAGCGCTCTTGCGATGTGATCAGCACTGATGACATCAATGCCCATTTTTGCGAACAGTGCGGCTACAGTTGATTTTCCGCTGGCGATGGATCCTGTTAGTCCGATGCAATACATAGTTTAAGGCCATTGATTCAAGTTTTTACACGTAGCAACATTGAGGAAACAACTGTCGGGCATCGAACTGAGTTCCTTACAACGCGCTTTAGCAGCAATCGCGGCATCATCGTAGCTAGTATAGGCTGCACTAACCCACGGTTTAGCATTCTGATCCAGTGCGGTGCATGTCCAGGAAGGCCGGGTGCTCAAGCCATGGTTAAATCCTTCACAGTCAGTTTTACAACTGGCAGGGATTTGGCTTTGTTTTTTGCACGCATCAGTTGTTTTACCCCGAGCACTCCGTTCATAAATGCTTTTGAGCATCCACTGTTTGTTGTCTCCATCGGAGGTGGTGCACTGCCAGTATCTGCTCTCATCTGCCCATAACGGGTTTGTGAGCAGTATCATTGAGATAATCAGGGTCGCTGGTTTGGTGCAATATTTCATTGGGTTCCAAACATGAGTGAACGTAGTAGATAAAATATTAACATGCTTATAAACAAATGGCATAATAATGAATTTTAATGATTTTTTGGAGGCATGATTTGATATGGTAATAGAAATGGACGACATTTCGATCGGGATTTTACGAAAACCCATTAAAAACATGTATCTGCGCGTGAGTAACTCGACAGGGGAGGTGACCGTGAGTGCCCCATTGAAGCTTCCGTTAAAGGCTATTCAAACCCAGCTTGAATCCAAACGTGCCTGGATTCATACGGCACGTGCACGAGCCATTTCTCGTGTGGTTTCTTCACCTGTAAAAATGGAACACGGAGAGACGCATCATTTTTTAGGGGAGCCATATGCATTGGTTGTTCAACCAAACGTTCATTTGAAGGGGATTGTGGTTGAGGGTGAGTTCATCCATGGTTTTTTGGAATCCCACACTCAGGATGAGCGGAAAAAATGCCTGCAGGTTTGGTACAAACAACAAATGCAAGCCTTAATTCCTGACTTGATTAAAAAATGGGAGCCGATTATTGGTGTGTCTGTTTATGCCTGGGGAATCAAATCAATGAAAACACGTTGGGGCTCATGCAATGTTGTTGCACATCGAATTTGGCTTAACCTTAATTTAATTCAAAAGCCATTAGTTTGTCTGGAATATGTGTTGGTTCATGAAATGGTGCATTTACATGAAGCAAATCATAGCAAACGATTTTATGCACTGATGACTCGATTTATGCCGCAATGGGCTGAGTATAAAAGACTACTTGAAGGGTAACTACTCGCTCCGTAGCAAGGAACGGCCATATTTGGCGCATCTTGAACGAAAACGATTTCGAACAATGCTCACATACCTATGTATGCTGCGCTTGTTCGAAACCGTTTTCGTTCAACCTGCACTCAAATCTGACCGTTCTCCGAGCGTCAATATCACCCTACGAGCAGTTACCTTGAAGGAAAAGGTTAGGAGGCTAGAAACGCATAAGTTATTTTTTCTAGCCGACTTAGCTACCAGATAGTCTTGGAATAAAATTGCGCCATCTTTTGATCGGAGGTCACAATCGGACATTTCTTTTTAACTGCAAATGCTGTAATCACTCGATCTGCCGGATCTCTATTGTCATCCCATTCAAGCTCAATGGAATCAAGCCATTCATTAACTCCAACGTCTACAATTTCAATGGTTTGAATTTGGTTGTATTTTTCAACCAGTTTTCGAGTAGAAATACTCAACTCCAGTTTGCCTGCCTTAATTTTACAAGCAATCTCGGCAAATGAAATCGATAGGATGCAAGCGCCTGCATCGATAAGTTGTAACGTTTTTGCAGAAAACGCAGGCAATGGTTGCAAGGCTTCAATGATTGCACATGTATCTAAAATTACCATTGATCATATCCGGGCATAACGGGTTCATTGATATCACCATGAATTTTAATGTTAATCGAACCACGCAAATCATGAAAGGAGCTTGATTTAATTTTTGATAACACAAGATCAGGTCGATTATGATGGGTGATCACAATTTCATGTCCTTGCTCTTCAACCAGTTTTATATACTTGCTGGTATGTTGGATAAATTCACGTTTACCGATTGTTTTAGGATATGACATATTCCACCTTTAAAGTAGCTACATTTTTAAGCTAATTTAAGTATAGAGTTAAAACCGGTTTAAAGTCAAATCATAACTTTTTCCAAGATTATTCATTTGGAGATCTTTGGACTATGTTGGGGTGACAGTGAGTCAACGTCAGTTATTGATTGTGGACTTTTTCGTTTTAAACTATTAATTTCTTCTTTCAAGACAGCTTGACTATCTCTCGCAACATCTATATTCATTATTATTGGCGATTTTTTAAGGCCATATTTATTTTTTGGGGGAGCCATCATCACTGTCTCCTGCTCGGGTTCTCCGATATTCATATCAAGCTTTTTTTGGGCAAGTAGTTGCAAAGGCATGTCTGGCATTGTAATGGTAATGCTCGCTCCAGAACCGTCTTTGCTGTTGTCAAATGTAATTTTTGGATCCAGGTTTGCAATATGGTATTTTTTAATTATATGGCATCCATCCAGGTCGGCACCATGTTCCACCTCAGCAATTAAGCTCCGTAAACCTTTGCCAGCACCTCCGAATGAATGAGGTCCCCTCTCTTTTTGG
Organism: Gammaproteobacteria bacterium; assembly: GCA_013289415.1. Lineage (GTDB taxonomy): Bacteria > Pseudomonadota > Gammaproteobacteria > Legionellales > Legionellaceae > DDPF01. Next base: position 126,100 of record JABDAB010000002.1, on the reverse strand, counting down.
CTACCAGGTGATCTCATATAATTATCCCTAAGGCTTGGCGAAGACACTTTATCTAAAAACGCTGGAGAAAATCCTCCTCCGTTGTCGGTAAGAGTCATTGATATTTTACCAGGTACTGTTGTGTCAATAACCAAATTAAGTCTAACAATAGAAGAACCGGCCTCTGAATGATTTAATATTCTTTCATCGCATGCGTTTTTAACTATTTCGATAAACCATTTTCGCAAACAAGTATTAGCTGGAGACGCTTCAATTTTCTCGAACTCTTCCGGGTTCAAGCCTTGGGTGGCGGCTGCCAAAAGGTCACACCACATCACTTCACCATGAACACGTTTAAATGAGAACTGGAACCCTATTTTAAGATCATCAAACTCTGATGTATTATGATCATGTGCATCAAGTAAAGGTCCTAAGTCAATCAGTAATTCTGCCTTTTTTAGATCGATTTGGTTTGTACGAATATAACTATTTGTACGGTCTCTTAGCGCGTCTGCCTCTGCATTCGTCACCGTTGTCATCGACTTTTGTTCAGTATTCGTCGTCGGCATTTCAATTCTCCAAACGTAACTACTCACTCCGTAGCAAGGTTGGCGCATCTTGAACGAAAACGATCTCGAAAAATGCTCACATACCTATGTATGCTGCGCTTTTTCGAAACCGTTTTCGTTCAACCTGCACTCAAATCTGACCGTTCTCCGAGCGTCAATATCACCCTACGAGCAGTTACCTCCAAACAAAACAATCGATACTTTATGTATAGACCAATATGTTTGAAAATTCAATTTATTGTTCAAATAATACTTAAGATAGGTCCTCGAAATAAACTCAGTGCTAATTGAAAAATGGATCCCTAAATTCCGGGACGACAGCATCTATACTGTGCGCAGTATAGTAAGTGATATTTTTTTTAGATATAATCACGAACTTGATAAAATCGTTTACGGAGTGCTTCTGATGCCAATTTATGAATATCAATGCTCGAATTGCCATCATACATTTGATTTGATACAAAAAATGAGTGACGAGCCTGTCAAACTATGTCCAATATGTTCCCAAGAAACCGCCGTGCGACTAGTTTCAGCGGCAGGATTTCAATTGAAAGGAACAGGTTGGTATGCAACTGATTTTAAAACCAAAAGTAAGCCAGAAAAAAATACAAATACCGGACCGAAAACGGACAAAGCCACTCCAACTTCAGACAGTGGTTCTTCTGAGAAAAAAAGCACAGAATCCACTGTGTCTTTAAAAACAAGTAAGGATGAATAAAAATTGAAAGGCACATCTTCTCTGCGTAGTTATCTTCTTACTGGATTGGTGGTGTGGATGCCAGTCCTGGTTACGATGGTTGTTCTGCGATTTATCATCGATTTACTGGATAAAACGATTGCGCTGATACCGCACGCATACCAACCTGAGCAATTAATTGGTTTTAATGTGCCCGGTCTTGGCGTGCTGTTATCGTTGATCTTGTTATTGTTAACCGGCATGGTGGCGACCAATTTGTTGGGGCAACGGCTGGTGACCTGGAGTGAATCAGTTCTGGACAGAATTCCATTGGTTCGGACTATTTATAATGGCTCAAAACAAGTGATGCAGGCTTTGTTTGCCACTAATAGTCAGGCATTTCGCAAAGTAGTATTAATCCAGTATCCGCGCAAGGGTATATGGAGTATCGCATTTCATACTGGTTCCCCTCCGGCTGAAGTTAGTGAGCATACGGGTAAAGAGATGCTGACTGTTTTTATTCCAACTACCCCGAATCCTACGTCGGGATTTTTAATGATGGTGCCAAAATCCGAGACAATGGAATTATCAATGCCTACTGAAGCTGCATTGAAATTCATTATCTCGTTAGGGGTAATGCAGCCTGTTATACCGGGAAAAGATAACGTTGCGGTTAAATAGATTTATTTCACTGGCTATGAGGATTTTATGCGATCTTTTGTGTTGCCCTGTTTGCTGTTATTTTTTGTCACGAATACAGGTTTTGCAACACCGGATGACAATGGCGGCAAGCTGAATGAATATTTAACGCAGGAAAAAATCAATTTAATCCATGCCAACCAAGACGCAGGATTATTATCAAAATCAGGCGAGCCCGCTGATCAGGCATCGTTAACTTTACGTAAACAGCAGAATGGCACTATGCAGGCCTTAATGCAGGCAAAAATCGCTGGTTTGACTGATTTTCTGTCTGATCAACGCAAGCAACAACAAAATCTGACCCGTCGTCTGAAAAAATTACAAGAATTGCCGTTGGAGAAATTGCAAAATACGCCCGCACTTGATGAACAAATGAACCATATTAACGCGCTTAAAGCGGAAAATAATATCACCATTCAGTTAATTAACGAGAACCTGGCCTTGGCTAGGGATTATCAAGCGACACTGTTGATTGAGCAGGGTCGTTTGGACTTGTTGCAAGCCAACATGGCAGTGCAACAGCAACTGGATCAACTCCGGGAAAAAATTCATACTATTAAGCAGGCGCGTGATCAGTTATATCAGAACAACATTGAACTTCAGCAGACAAACAAATTAAATGCCACGTTTGCAGAAAATCTGGATTATGAGGCGAAATTACTCCTGAACAATCAGGCCATCATCCTCTTACAGCATCAAATAATCGAGCTGGGATTACAAAAACAACAAATTACCTTGAACTATCTGCTGCTAAAAAATCAGGATATTAAAACCATTGAATCAGCCACAGACTTTTATAAATTGGCTCTCAAACACTTGTCCGGGATAGAGCATTCCCTGAAAAAAATGCAGGGATTGTTTGCCAGTGAATTACTGCTAGTGTCTAACAGTCAGTTAAAACAAAAAATTCACATAATGCAGAAAACAATCACATCTCGGCTCAAACAAGTGGTCATGCAGCAAGTGACTTTACGAAAAGAGCTTGAAGAAAAACAAGAGCAATTAACCAAAAAATTGGGATCTCGCCAAAGTTTAGCTGAATATCACCTTAATAGCTGGCCTGTAATTACCGGACAATTATTGCAAATTCCAATACAATTTTATAACTACTCAACATTGTTATTATTGAAACTCAGAGATAATTATGTGCGCGAAGATCTGTGGTCCGCGGCATTGCAGTGGGGTAGTCTGATTTTGATTCTTTTTGCCGGAGTAGCCTTGGGTCGCGGTTTGCGTGTGATTCTGCAAGGTAAGCAGCGCTCAAGCATGTCAGGTCATCTTTATGATGGCGCATTAACACTGTTATATCGCAATATACCTCATCTTACTGTAGCCACCATGCTGGTCGTGATGTTTTTTCTAAATCACGTTTTGCTGTCAAATTATCACTTGTTAATTAATTTATTTCTGGTGTGGTTAACGTTTCGAAATTTGATTCTGATTGCACGCCTCATGTTGCTGGAACGCATGAGTGACTCATCCGGTAAAGACGTCAAACTATATTATCGGTTGCTATGGTTATTGCTTGCTGGTGGATGGAGTACGGCGCTGATGGTGCTTGCTCATCAACTGCCCCTATCGTTATTAGTTCAGGATATATTTAACCGCATTTTCATGCTCTTTTTACTTGCCTTGTCGTTGGTTGCCTGGAAAAGCAAGGATGTTATTCCTTATTTATTATGGCCATTGTTTAAAACAAAAAAACGCTATTTACGTAATGCAATATCATTGCTGGTTGTGTTAGTTCCTTTGACATTATTGACCACTGCTGTGATTGGTTTTGTGGGCTACATTGATTTAGCTTGGACCCTGAGTCGTTATCAGGCTTATGTGTTGTTGGTTATTACCAGTTATGTTTTGGTCCGCGGCCTGGTTTTGGATGCCTTGGATGCCATGTCGAAATGGATGCTTTCATCATTACACAATGGCTGGTTATGGATTGAAGTGCTTCTTAAACCTTTGGATGCCCTTGCCCGAGTTTTTTTGGTGTTGTTCTCCATTTATATTTTATTTGAAATGTTTGGATGGACTGCCGATTCGCAAGTTGTTGCTGTGCTATCGCAAGTCGGCCATTATCCTTTTGTGGATTTATCGGGCGCCAGGATTACAGTATTTAGTGTATTTAAATTTATAGCCCTTCTGTTTGTGTTTATGTGGTTTGCAAAATGGACTCGTGAGTTTTGTTATCGCTGGTTGTACCGCAAAGTCAGTGATCCGGGCGTTCGCAATAGTCTTGCTGTGTTTACGCAATATGCGATCATTTTATTGGGTGGTTTGCTAACACTCAGGGTGTTGGGGATTGATTTTTCAGGCATGGCGATTGTGTTTGGCGGTCTTGCAGTGGGAATGGGATTTGGTTTGCGTGATTTTGCCAGCAATATCGTAGGTGGCTTGATGTTGTTGATTGAGCGGCCAGTGCGAGAAGGTGACCTGATTACGTTGGGTGAATATGAAGGGCGTGTTGCACATATTGGGATTCGATCCATGCGGGTGTCCTCCTGGGATAACATGGAAGTATTAATTCCGAATGCGGAGACATTTAATAAGCCTTTTACCAACTGGACGCATCAGGACAATGTCATTAGATCAGTTGTGCCGATTAAGGTCAATCGAGCAGATGATCCAGGCATGGTTCAGCAATTGATTATGGATGTTTTGGTGATTATTCCCGAAGTGCTAAATGAGCCACCACCCCAAGTATTGCTTAAACAAATTGATGAAGTATTAATTGATTTCGAAATACGTTATTTTATTAATGTTCAAAGTCATACGCGCTTTGAAGTTCGTTCCAAGGTTTTATTTGCGATCATGGCACAGTTCAAGGCAGCTGGCGTCAAGCCACCGATCCCATCACTCAATGTTGAATTAAATAATGACGTTATTACCGCTGTCACCACCAACGAGTGAAGCAGAACTCTTAAATCGCTGTCGGGCTATAGAAGGATTAAGTCTGGCACAATTGGCTAGCACGCTCAATTTACATATTCCAGATAACCCATCGCAACGCAAAGGGTGGGCAGGGCAGGCTATTGAGTTGATCTTGGGTGCCAGTGCGGGCTGTCGTTCAGAACCTGATTTTGTGAAATTGGGTGTCGAGCTGAAAACCCTGCCGATTAATCATATGGGCAAGCCGGCTGAATCAACATTTGTCACGACGATTCCATTACTTACTGTCCATAAACAGCTCTGGAAGACCTCCCAATGCTTCGCTAAATTGCGTCGTGTGCTATGGTTGTCAATTGAGGGCGATACAAATATTCCATTTTTGCATCGACGAATTGGCAGGGGTTTGTTATGGTCGCCTTCCATTCAAGAGGAGACGGTGCTCGCAAATGATTGGTCCGAGTTGACCTTGATGATTGGCACCGGAAGGTTGACAGAGATTGATGCAAGCATGGGTGATTATTTGCAAGTCAGACCAAAAGGCGCGAACGCCAAATCGCTGTGTTATGGTTTTGATGAGGCAGGGAATAAGGTGTTAACATTGCCGCGAGGTTTTTATTTGCGAAGTAGTTTTACTGGTAAACTGGATTTTTTGTAGGAATGCGCAATTGTTGGGTCAAGGCCCAACAATTGAAGTAAAAAACGTAACTGCTCGTAGGGTGATATTGACGCTCGGAGAACGGTCAGATTTGAGTGCAGGTTGAACGAAAACGATTTCGAAAAAGCGCAGTATACCCGAACCCGACCTGCCTTTCTTTTTAGCAAAAACTCTCTGATTATGCGATCATTTTCTCTGTTACAGTTGTATTTTTCGACTTTTTAACGATGGGATGACGTGTTCGTTAGCAGCGTCTCGTCGCGAGGGAAAAAAACGATAAATCCTATCGCGGAAATTTTTAAAAATAGGTACAATCTCTTCCAGCATAAGGCAGCATCCGTACTACAATAATCAGATTGATCGGGTTCGGGCGGGCTCGGGCACGCCCACGGACTCGGGCTCGTATTAGATCGCGGTTTGTTCAAAGTCCAGTAGTTACGTTAATTCAAAAGGATGCTTGATATGTGGTTTGCATTGATTAAACAATATTGGAACGTCAGCCTGCTCAGGGAAAAACCAGAGAACACGCCGTATTCACCGCTTTTAGCATGCATCGTCAGTCTGGTTTTCTTTGTGTTGATTATTTTGCAATGGATGATTACGGATATTAGTCAGAAGTTGACATTCGGCGCGGCACTGTTGATTGCAGGCTCTCTTATTTTATCGTATGTACTGTATACGTGGGTGTTATTACTCCTGTTTCGTTTACGATCTCGTTTTTTGCAAACATTATCCTGTCTTTTAGCCGGACACACTGTCGTTCATTTGGTTTCTTTTCCTTTGTTATTAATTATGCCATTATTCCTCAACGTGCATCTCTCGCCGATAATTGGCCCCTTTATCGGGATTCTTTATTTGGTTTTAACGTTGATTTTAGCAATTTGGCAGTTTATGGTGTCGGCTTACATCTACAAACACGCGCTGACGGTATCCTGGTTAGCAGCAATACTTGCAGGCTTTGGATTGTTGGCAAGTAATATATTAACCATATCATTTTGGTGACAAACATATGCATTTACATATTTTAGGATTGAGTGGAACCTTCATGAGCGCGTTGGCTTTATTGGCACGTGAAGCAGGGTTTCAGGTTACTGGTAGCGATGCCAATTGTTATCCGCCTGTGAGTGATTTGCTGGCGGATAAAGGGATCACCTGGACAGAAGGGTATGAGGATACTACTCAGGCGTTGAAAGCGGATTGCGTGATAGTGGGTAACGCTATCAAGCGCGGTATGCCGGTCATGGAAGCGGTTCTTGATGCAGGCACGTCGTATACTTCCGGCCCGCAGTGGTTTGCTGAACACATCCTGCCAGGTCGTCGGGTCATTGCTGTGGCAGGAACGCATGGAAAAACCACCACTACCTCAATGCTGGCATATATTTTGCATCAGGCAGGTCTTGCGCCCGGATTTTTAATCGGGGGTGTGGCAACGGACTTTAATACTAGCGCTTGTCTGGGGCAGGGCGAGTGGTTTGTGGTTGAGGCAGATGAATATGATAGTGCTTTTTTCGACAAACGGCCGAAGTTCATGCATTACCGACCAGAAGTGGCCATTTTAAATAATCTGGAATTTGATCATGCGGATATTTATGCAGATTTGGCAGCGATTCAACAACAATTCCATTACTTTCTACGAACCATTCCCGGCAAAGGGCGGGTGATTAAACCCCGAGATGATGTGGCATTGAATGCTGTTTTGGCGCGCGGTCAGTTTAGTCCTGTAGAGGAGCTGGCACTCAGCGGTGATGCAACTTGGCGCGCTGAATTACTGGATGACAAAGGTCAATCATTCCGGGTATGGCATCACGGCAAACGGGTTGCTGAGGTGAACTGGTCTTTGATTGGTACGTTCAATGTTGAAAATGGGTTGGCAGCATTGGCGGCCAGTGTTGCTGCTGGTGTTACACCCGGAGTTGCAGCGGCAGCACTGGAGCAGTTTTCTCCAGTCAAACGGCGATTGGAAGTCAAATCAAATCGTCATGGCGTGGTGGTATATGATGATTTCGCACATCATCCCACGGCCATTTCAAAAACCATTCAAGCGTTAAAACAAAGTGGCCGGCATCAACGTATTTTAGTGGTTCTGGAGTTTGCATCGTATACCATGCGTTCAGGCATCCATGGTGATCTCATGACCAACGCGTTGGATGGTGTCGATTCTGCCTGGGTTTTAAATCCTTCGCAATTTTCTCTGGCGGATATCACTAAAAACTGGTGTTTTCCATATCAGGTATTGCCTACGACGCAAGCCATTGTTGATTCAATAGGCACAATCGTGCAGCCTGGGGACGCGGTATTGGTGATGAGTAATCGTGGATTTGATAGTATTCACCAGCAGATTACGGCGAAGGTTGATGAGCGGTTAGAAAACCTCAGTATGGAAAAAAATTAACTTCCTAGGTACGTCATTTTTCTAGTATAATTTAGTCCACTAAATCATCATCAGATCAGCAGGTGCTTGATAACGCAAAAGGGTTAAGTCCAATAGCAGAGCGCATCAAAAATTTTAAAACCGGATCTTGATAACCTTATAAACAAAAGAACCCTATCTTTTACCGACTATAACCACAAAAGAACCGGTTCTTTTGTGGGTTTCGTTTGGATTGTGCTATTATAATTACAGCTCATTAAAAATATAGGATGCCAGGTACCATGAGAAAAGCCCTTGTGTATTTAACAACCTGGATTGATGCATTCAATCGGAAGCCTATTGTTATTCGTGGTGCTCGCCAAGTCGGGAAGACTTGGATGGTGCGTGAATTAGCACGCATTACTGGCAGGCAATTAATTGAACTAAATTTTGAAAAACGAGTGGCCTGGCGTGATTTGTTTACAAGTAACGATCCAAAAGAAATCTTGATAAATTTGGAATCAGAGTTCAATACTACTATTGATCCTGCGAATAGCCTGTTATTTTTAGATGAAATTCAAGCGGCTCCAGAGTTATTAAGTAAATTACGGTGGTTTTTTGAAGAGATGCCTGTATTACCGGTTGTCGCAGCCGGTTCTTTATTAGAATTTACGCTAGCAGAGCATTCATTTAGCATGCCTGTTGGACGGATTAGTTATCTTCACGTTGAACCGTTCTCATTTGAAGAGTTTTTAGTAGCGCAAGGCTGCGTGAAGTTACATGAATTTATTTTATCCTGGCAATGGGATATACCAATAGCAACTACCATTCATGAACAACTCATGGGGTACATGAAAGAATATTTGATGATTGGCGGGATGCCAGAAGCGGTCATTAGCTGGCGAGAACAACATTCCCTTGATTTGGTTGCACAAATTCATCACGCCCTGCTTGCAACGTATCGAGATGATTTTGCAAAATATTCAGGACGAATATCACAAGAGCGATTGAATGAAATTTTAACTACGGTTCCCAAATTGTTAGGTGAAAAATTTATTTTTAGCCGAGCTAATCAAGATGTGTCCTCTGAAACGTTAAAAAAAGCACTCCGGTTACTGTGTATGGCGCGCGTATGCCATAAAGTATACGCCACGCATGGCAATGGTGTGCCTCTCGGTGCTGATATTAAAGAGTCCTGGTTTAAAGCCATTTTTTTGGATGTAGGCCTTGCATCGTCACTGTTAGATATTAAATTACATCAAATCAAACAATTAGACGCCTTGACTCTTGTTAATAAGGGAGGGCTTTCAGAGCAGGTTGTTGGTCAATTGCTTCGAACATTAGAGCCGGGCTATAAAGAGCCTCATTTATATTATTGGATACGAGAACAAAAAGGTTCGAGTGCAGAAATAGATTATCTGTTACAACATGAGGGACGCATTCTGCCAATAGAAGTTAAATCAGGCAGTACAGGCTCATTAAAATCCTTGCATTACTTTATGCATTTAAAAAGTTTGTCGCAGGCCATTCGTATTAATGCAGATCTACCCAGTATTGTGATGGTTAATACAAAAATACACTCAGGAGAAGACGTGCGTTATCAGCTATTGTCCATGCCTTTTTATTTAATGGGACAATTGCATAGACTATTAGAAGCGCCTCAGCCATTGAGTGTCAAATAACTAAATTCCGGGACGACAGCTTAAAAACTGCGGTTTTTGACGGCGCCAGAACCAATTATTTCAGTCTTTTTTTACGTAAATACAGCAAATAAGCAGGTATCAACATGAGTATTATGCCGCCGCTGAAAATCACTCTGAAGTGATTCGCAGTGCCCATGTCCAGACTTTCGGCCGGTGGAAAAAATCCAATGAACAGGGTGATGAGACAGCCCGCCAGACCTAATCCACAGGTAAAGTAGTACCCAATATACCGGCCGGGAATGGCAAAAGGGCGGGGTAAATGCGCGAATTTTCTTTTTAAGACTACGGCAGCAATAAACATGATCACGTACATCATGATGTAAAGCTCCGTGCTTAATGCCGTGAATAGCCAGTAAATGGCGTTGACTGTAGGGAATAGTAAAAATACGCTGCACAATGCTGTGACCAACATGGCTTGCAGAAGCAATATACGAGAGGCGACGCCGTGTTTATTCAATCGATAGAGCCAGTGTGGCAAGAACCCATTGTCAGCGGCAAGCAGCAACCCCTTCGCGGGTGAGATAATCCAGTTTATCATGCTGCCCAGACTGCCGAGTAGAAGCAGGATGACCAACACGGGCATCAAGGCCGTTAAATGGTAAGCTTCAAAAAAATTGGTGAAGGCTTGCATCACACCCTGCACCAGACTGATTTTATCTTTAGGCATGACAATCGCTATTGCCAAGGATCCGAAAATCATGGTGATTAAAATCAGAATGACGGAAAAAAACATTGCACGAGGAAAATTACGCTGCGGATTGTTCACATTTCGCACGTGAACGGCTGCCAGTTCCATGCCGAGAAATGATGTCATCATTGCGGTTAATGAAACCCAGGACTGCGTGTCGTTCCAGTGAGGGATTAAACTGTTGAAACTTAAATCAATGGCAATCGGATTGCCTTTGATGAGCCAGATGATCGCCAGCAGAATAATAAATCCCATGGGAATAATCATGCCGATCATGGCACAAATCCCGGCAAATGTAGCGGAGGTACGCAAGCCTTGTAGACCTACAAAAGTTAATGACCAAAATACGACAAGAATAACTCCAATCAGATAGAGCTTGTTTTGTGCGAGTTCGGGATTAATTAAATATGCAAGCGTGCCAGCAATAAATGACAGCATGGTGGGATACCAGACCATGGTATTTATCCATTGCAACCAAATGGTAAGAAACGCCATATTATCGCCAAAGGCATGTCGAACCCAGCTGTAAACACCACCTTCTTCTTCTGGCCACGTGGAGGACAGTTCAGCCGAGACCAATGCTACAGGGATCAGGAAAATAATAGCTGAAAAAATAAAGAAAAAAATCAGTGAGGAACCAAACAGTGCTGTGGTGGGCAGATTACGAATGCTGTCAATTGCGCCACTAATTAGCAAGACCAGTGCGAGTACCGAAATTTTGTGAGAGGATAATGCTTTCATGAATTACAAACCTTATTAAATATTATTTTTCATCGCGATGCTTGCCATCGCGACATGCAGGTGAGTTGGGGACGTCCCGTGTATGTTGCCGCCATTCATCCGGTGTATAAAGGTGTAAGCTTAACGCATGCAATCCTGTTGAGAATTCAGCGTTCAGACATGCATTCACCAGACGATGGCGCGCAATGCGATTTAAATCGTTAAAGCATGTGGAAACGGCCACAACTTTGAAATGCGTTTCTGCCCCAACAGGGACGTGATGGCGGTTTGACTCATCTTCAATCGTTAATGTGTCTGGTTTTAATTCAATGAATAGTGCATCATTCATGCGTTGCAATCGCGACATGGCAAGTAGGTGTTGTTCAAGATAAGTAAAGTATACGTAAAAAAGAGCAAATAATACACTTAATTTGGAGTTTGGACAAAGCCACACGCAAAAACACGCGTGTAGCTTGTCCAAATAATTGAGCTCTCGATTAAATACGCTAACCTTTCTCAATGCCCATGAACCACGCGCATGGACAGAAGGACATGAGTTTTTTTTCATGTTCTTTTGTCCAATGTCCAAACTTAATAGAGGAGAATGTTATGAAACAAAAAGGCTTTACACTCATCGAACTCATGGTCACCATCGCGATTTTGGGAATTCTTGCCTCAATCGCCATTCCGGCTTACCAGGATTATACCGTTCGAGCGCGAGTGACTGAGGGGTTAAATTTAGCCGCTGCAGCAAAATTGGCCGTGTCTGAAACCGCCATGTCGAATAACCAGTTGCCGAACAATCAAGCCGCTACGGGCTATGAGAGTCCTGCGCCAACAGACAATGTGTTATCGATTGCTATTGCAGACAAAACAGGTGCAATAATCATTACCTATACACCCAAAGCAGGCGATGGCACACTGGTGCTAACTCCTATATTGCAAGCGCACGGTGAGATGACCTGGACATGCAAGGAAGGAACCTTGGCGGCGAAATATAGACCTGCGAATTGCCGGTAAACGGGGAAGTAACCGGGCCGGCGTTAATGATATTATTCAGCACAACATTATCTGACGTTACACATGACTTAACGACCCCGCGAAGGCGGGGATCCACCTGATTGCCTGTACACGATTGATTTATATGCTTTTAAATAAAGCAATATTGTGTTAATATGGCCACAAATTATATTCAGTAACTCTCCACGTCAAATCCGTGCCACAGGCAGGAGATCCCTCCCCCCGCCTTCGCTGGGGGGGCGGGATGACGTGAGGAGTTACTATATTCATATATATCCTGGTTTCCCTGGAGGTTGGTGTGTTAACAGATGATTCGTCGATGACGATTGTTAGTCGAGAAAAAAATGGAACGTACCGAGAAAATAGTCTCTATAATTTTATGATGGATAATTTATCAACAAGGCCGCTTGCTGACTACCTTACTCATGTAAGTCGAGGTGAACGTCAAGCGCTTTACATTGAGCTCCGCCCTGTTGCAGAACAATCTGAAGCTATTTTTCCTGGTTTTAAACTCGTGAGACAACATTTATCGGTTGATCAATGTGTTATCAATGAGAGCTCGCCATTATCAAGAAGCTTTAGCCCAAGCCATGGTACGTTTGAATATGAAAATGCAATAGAGCGGCGGGTTGTTCACGCATATTTTAATCGACATGGGCAATTTATTGATTTCAGATTGAAATCATATGAAATTGGTCCCGAAAAAAAAGTGAGTGGTGTCGGTGTAAAACAACCGATTAGTGACCGGGAAAGGAAGCTTATTCGTGAGCAGGCATTGCCTTGTCAAGTTTTATTAATGGAATTGTTGAATCAAAAATCCAATGCTTACATTGCATTATACCAAGACTCATTTAAGTTAGATGAGGAATTGAGTCTAGCTAATGCATCAAAAGACTTCAAAACTGCAATAAGGAAAGCAGAACAACTAATAACATTAACGTCGGCGCTGTCTCGTTACAATGACACGAAAGAGGATGGGCGAACGATTAATTTAACGCATATGTTAGCCAGTTTAAACGAGCAATTAACTGCTACACCGGTGAAGGTAGGCAAACAGATTACTCCTGATGTTGAAAATAAATTGATGTCCCTACCTGTAAAATCTGGTAAAAAGAAATCCAGTCCCGAACTCAAACAACAAGCCTTGAGGACTCAGATTGAGTTGCTGGTCCATGAGGTTGTTAGCTTGACTGCACCTATGCGCGATTGCAACGTATGCATTCAAGTTGTTGAAGTAGAGGAAAAGCTACGAGAACTGGATACTTTATTTTTATGTTTGGAATTCAATGGCAATGGAAACGAATTCCAGACATTTATTCATCAACAACGCGCACAATTACCCGTAGACAAAAATTTGTCTGATTATTTTAAGGGGCGGGTATTAGCAGGAGATTCTGACGGCGTTCGTATTTTATATCCAACATTTTCTCAACATTTAAATATGTTTCAGCTGTGCGACCAGTTGATATCAGCAATTCAAAATGCGCCTGAACAGTGTATGCAACTGATTGAAATAGCAGATTATTTGTATGAGCACTCGGAAATTTATCGGTCTATAATTTCATTGAAAGGTCAAATGCTCAATTATTCAACCGAGTCTCAAACAGGATTTGGATTTTTATTCGATTTGTTTAAACGTAATAATTTATCAGCCTTTCGTATGGCACTACGTCATGGCGTATCAACTGATTCAATTCAGTATATGCGCCGTACAAACATGTTTAATTCACTTCAAACGCTTATTATCTTTTATAAAATTAATCCCAACCTGAATTTCATAGGCTCATTAATTGAATATGGTGCGCAGATGTATTTGCCGATGGTTAAAGGTCAAATAGCATCCCCTGATTTTCTTAAACAAATGGTTAAAAAATCGCCTGATCTTAAATCGACATTGCACAATAAAGTGAAATTAGTTGAGAGTAATAGCGATGAATTGGGTCAAAATTTTGATAAATTGAAAAAAATAGACCATGCGTTAAGTCTTGCCTGTGATAATCAATCTCCTCCCGATTTGATTATTGAATTAGCTCAACATTCAAGTCCCGAAATATTATTATTAGAAGCGTCGAATTACCTTAATTTAAAAGTATTTATTACGAGATTCATCCCAACGAAAAAATTGGAATGGAAAATATTTCCAGGTAGGGACGAATGTGATGCGTACACGCTCATTCCGGAAATAATCCAAAATCCATCGTCTGGTCAAGGATGTTGTTTTGTATTTTATCTGAAATCCGGTATAACCACGCAAGAAGTTCAAGCGTTGTACACTTGTACTAACCATTTATTAACGAAGGCAATGGAGGGTATATCTCTCCTGGAGTTAAATGAACAACGACAGATCATGAAAAATTTTACGACACGTGCGGGAGACTATAAACATTTAAATAACTATAAGGATGCTATTTTCTGTTATAAAGCGGCACAAATGGTGTATACGACGATGAAAAATCCGAGTGCGCTTGATCATTATGAGATGGCTCGTCATTTTGTTTTAGTGGCTGTTCTGGTGAAAGAGAAATTCCCATCTCAATCTTTTCAAGCATATTACAGCCAGGCGAATGAATTTTTAAAGTATATCCCGGATTCAGAATTTAAACAGATTGAACATATGCCTTTTATCCAGGTTGTTAAGAGAACGATTGCAGATTCAGAGAGCACAGCTCATTTTGGTAGGTTGGGCCCTGGCCCAACATGAAGTGGCGCAGGTCTGTAATATTCACCGAGCGTCAAAGTTTGTGGTGAATAGATACGCAGGTCTTTGCATTTGTTGGGCCAAGGCCCAACTTACACGGTTACATCACAATTTCTTCGCAACCAATCGATTTTCAAGTTTCACATAATCTGGCAAGCCATTCACATAGGGAGGATAAGCTTCTCCCTGAATCAGTGGCTCCAGATAACGTCGACATGCGTCAGTTATGCCCATGCCGTCCTCACTAATAAACTCAGCCGGCATGGCTTTTTCCTGGTTTGCAACATCAGCTAAAGGCACATGACTAATTGACCAGCGGTAGGGTGAGTCCTGCTCGCGCACGATAATGGGCATGATGGCGTTATGCCCGCTGATCGCAAGATCCACAGCCGCTTTACCCAAGGCATAAGCTTGCTCAACGTCAACACTGGATGCAATATGGCGAGCAGCGCGTTGTAGATAATCGGCAACGGCCCAGTGGTATTTGTAATTTAATTCGCTTTTAATCAACTGAGCGATAACCGGTGCAACGCCACCTAGCTGTGCATGACCGAAGGCATCGCGCAGGCCGGCATCACTTAAAAACTGTCCCTGTTCATTACGGATCCCTTCAGACACAACCACCACGCAGTAGCCATAATTTTTTACACATTCATCCACGCGTTGCAAAAAGCGTGCCTGTGCAAAGGGCACTTCCGGAAACAAAATAATATGAGGCGGTTCATTTTTACCAACACCCGCCAAACCACTGGCAGCGGCAATCCAACCGGCGTGTCGTCCCATGACTTCGAGAATAAACACTTTGGTGGACGTAGCCGCCATTGATGCCACATCAAAACTGGCTTCCAGCGTTGAAATGGCTACATATTTTGCTACGGAGCCAAAGCCTGGGCAGGCGTCAGTGAATGGCAAGTCATTGTCCACTGTTTTCGGGATCCCAATACAGATGACAGGATAACCTGCTGCAGCACTCATATTGGCCACTTTATTGGCCGTGTCTTGTGAGTCACCGCCACCGTTGTAGAAAAAATAACCAATGTTATGCGCTTTAAATACATCAATCAATCGGGAAAATTCAGCACCATCATCTTTTAATTTATAACGACACGATCCAAAAGCGCCCGACGGGGTGTGCATGAGTTTAGCAATGGCTTCATCGCTTTCAAGGGAGGTATCTATCAATTCTTCCTGCAATGCACCAATAATTCCGTTTTTTGCAGCATAAACCTTGCCGATTTGTTGGGGGTGCTTGCGTGCTGTTTGAATGACGCCACAGGCTGAGGCGTTAATAACCGATGTAACACCGCCTGATTGGGCGTAAATTGCGTTTTTTACTGTCATCATGACTCCGTTATTATATTAAATTTGTGTAACTACTCGCTCCGTAGCAAGGAACGGCCATATTTGGCGCATCTTGAACGAAAACTCAAATCTGACCGTTCTCCGAGCGTCAATATCACCCTACGAGCAGTTACAAATTTGTAGGTTTAACCCAGCGCCACTGATAAACTCTCATACTCACTCAAAACCGCATCAATACTATCAATTAGTTGCAAAAACTCAGCCTGCAGCGAGTCGACGTGCTGTGCTTTAGCGGCAAGACGTTCCAGTCTTGCAACATCATGTTGCAATTGAGTCACTCCACAAAAACAACAGGCGCCGTGTAATTTGTGTGCGAGTTGTTCCAGGCCTTGTAAATCATTATTATTAACCAACAATAAAAAATCTTGTCTGTTTTGTTGTAATTCCACTACAAAATAGCCGAGAAATTCAAGGGCCCGTGTATGATTCCCTGATACTTTTTGTACACATAAAGGCCAATCTATCGCAGTTGTCGAGGCCTTCGTCATGATTTGTAACAGATGCTGTAACAATAGTTTTTCATCAATGGGTTTTTGCAAGCACAACTCAATGCCAGCTTTGTGTAGCTGTTCTTTACTGATATCACTGGCGCTCGCGCTGATCAGAATAATGGGTGTATTTTTATTTAGCATGGATTCCTGACGAATCAGCCGTGCCGCATCCAACCCATTCAGGTTTGGCATTTGCAAGTCCAATAGAATGACTGAAAAGCGTTTTTGATGACAAATATCGACGGATTGCTCACCATCCTCAACGGTATCAATGCATGCATTTTTACCCAGCAAGGAGTTCAGCAACTGACGATTAACCGGATTGTCCTCCGCAATGAGCAATTTGGGTTGAGACTTGCATAATTGTGCACGTAAATCAGCTAATTCCTGATGATTGGATTGGGTTAGCGATGCCTGACTCAGTGCTGCTTCAATGCCATCATGCAATTTTTGTATATTAGGTGGTTTGAATAGCAAGCCTTGCGCGCCGAGTGTCTGGTAATCCTGAAGAAACCATTTGGATACCAGCAAGCAAGGTGTGGTTTGTTTAAGTAATACGTGAGCGACCTGTTGCTCACATCCCTGATTGACATTGATAAACGCCAAATCACAGTCACTGTGAGTGGTGAAGGCCTCTTCGAGTTGATTAAATGCATTGACTCGAATGCAGTTAATATTCCAATAGCCCAAGCCATTGCACAGGGCTTCAAGATGCAACGGGTTGTCATCAAAGCAAAGAATTTTCAAATTGGCAAAACGATGAGTCTGGTGTTTTTCCACCTCATAAGCAGCCAGTTTTTCCAGCGTCAAATACACTGAAAATGTAGAGCCCTTATGGAGTTCGCTGTTGATGACAATGCGGCCTTTCATGCGTTCTGCCAGCTTTTTACAAATAACCAACCCCAATCCTGATCCACCATAACGTCGGGTAATGGTGGTATTGGCTTGATTAAATGCGTTGAATAACGTGGTTTGATCCTCGGCGGTTATGCCAATCCCTGTATCAATAATTGAAAAACAAAAGGTATAATCTTTGTCGGTTTCCTGCTCAATACTGGTTCGGATGAGTACATAACCATAATCAGTAAACTTAACTGCATTGCTGACAAGACTGCTGATAATCTGTTTGATGCGCAGCGGATCACCGAGCACTGTATGGGGCACATCAATTTCCGTTGTAGGGATCAGATCGATGCCTTTTTTATGAGCGGTGGGTGCTGCCAATGCCAATACGTCATCAATGCAGGTACGGATATTGAGTGGAATACAATCAAGGAGCAGTTTACCCGCCTCTATTTTGGAATAATCAAGAATATCGTTAATGATAACCAATAAATCCTGCGCCGATGACTTGATGGTTTTGACATAATCAAGCTGCAATGGATCCAGTTGGCTTTCCAGCAGGACATTTGTGAATCCCATCACGCCATTCATCGGTGTACGAATCTCATGGCTCATGTTGGCAATGAATTCAGATTTTTGTCGACTCTTTTCTTCAGTTTTCTTTTTCTCTAGTGATAATTCAATATTTTTTTCTTCAAGTAATTCGAGACTTTGCTGCAAATCCGCTGTGGCGATTTCGATAGATTGGTTCATCTCGTTGATGGAGTTTAGATAGTGTTTTTGTAAGTGCGCGCAGCCTTGCTCAATAATACCCAGCTCACCGGTGCTGGATACTTTGATTGCTGTTTCAAATTCATTGTTTATAATTTGTTTCATGCTGCGCCGCAAGCGGGTGATGGGTCGATAAATTCGTCTGGACAATATATAGTGAATGGTTAATCCAATCAGTAATCCCGCCAAGGTAATAAAAATGGTGATGATATACATTTGATAACGCTTGATTAGGATGAACTTGACATCCATATCCATGGATATCCAGCCTAGTTTCTCACCGACGTTAAACGCGATAGGACCAAAAGAATTGTATGGGTTGAATTCGGGGGCGGTAATCGGTGCTATAAAATTAATGGATTTGTGGGGCAACTGTGTACTGATAATATAATTGTTTGTGACCTTGGGTGGATTGAATGAGTTCAACAACACACGTTTATCACCGCGATAAGCCAGTAATTGCCCTTTCTCGTTATAAATCGCAAGTGACTGGATATCAGAATTGGTGCTAGTCGCATCGATTAACTTTTGTAAAGCCCGGCTATCATCATGCAGTATGGCTCGCTGAGCTGCGGGCACTAAGGGGGTGATTAACGCACGCCCCAATCGCACAGCGTGCTGGTTTAGCGCTTTGTCATATTGCATATTGTAAAACAACGCAAACAGCAGGGCGACCAGAAAAACTGGAATTAATGTAATGATTCTTATCTGATATTTAATTCCAAGGCTTTTCACGTGTTCTCACTATGTCCAAACCACAAAAAATGTACGACTAGCATAATATATTAAGATTAAATAATGCGCAAACTAAAAATTCGTAATGCGCGCATTTGATTCACATTAGTTTTGTTTTGTGCTAAAATAAAAAAAATAAACAGAATTCATCTGGAGTGATTAAACATGCCAATTTCAAACCAAGAATTTAGCGAGATAATAGAGCGAGTGCGGCTTGCTAATGTATTGAGAGGCCCATACAAAGACATGAGTCGCGCTGAACGGGCTGAAATTTACAAATTCCCCTCGTATAATATGGATAGTTTTGAATTATCACACAAAGATAATGGCTATATATTCACAGTAAAACTAAATGAAAATGCACACGAATTTGCGCAAAAATTATCCGAAAATATTCCGAAAGAATGGTTTGATAAAGAGCATATGACTCTGGCGCTACATTTTAATAGCGATTCTTTAGATCAACTCAAGAGTTTAATGCAACAGTTAGAAGAAAATTACTCTGATTTTGATAAGATCAAAGCTCAATTTTTTGAAGAGGTTATTGAGTCAATAAAATACACGCAATCTGCAAGTAAAACAACTCCCTTACTAAAATGGGATTTGAAAACCAGAGATAAATTTTCTTTTGATCCTCAACCAACGGGTGTTTTTTTAAAAGCTACCGCAACGACGCAAATAAAACGGCATATGAAAGATGGAAAACCCTATTTCGTTTATACAGCTACATCTCTACATGCGGACGAAGATAAGTCGGATAAACTTTCTGAAGACTTGCTTTCCATGTCTTTAGAAACGGATGCTGTGATCCAAAAATGCTTAAGTGAAATATGCTCGCATTTTGCCAAAGTTGTTCATGTGGATAATCCAGATTACCCCGTGCAATATATTACCGAGGGTGGTATTGGGTTGAAAACATATCTGGCAGACAAAACGATTCAATCGCAGGAAAAAGATATTGACATCATGTATCAAATTGCTGAAGTGCTATATGAGATGTCTTATTATGCCATGTTTCATGGACAAATTAGTCCTAGTAAAATTAGTTTAACACCAGAATACAAAGTGTTACTCAGTGAGGCAAAACCATATAAAATGCTGAGTACATCAACGGGCGCCGATTCGCACACGAAATATTATTACTGCCCACCAATACACTTGTTGTATCACGCTAATCCAATTCCTTTGTCAGTGGAGGATGATATTTATGCTTTGGGCGTCATGATCAATGAAATATTCGCGAAAACCCGTCCATACCGTGAACACCGTGCACATGACACTTCTGATGAGCAAAGAAGTCTTTGTACGGCAAGAATGGTAGGTTTAGCTTATAATACAGCAACAACAATGAGGCCAAAAATTTTTAATGATGCCCCCTCTGTGCTTAAATATATTATTGAAGGATGTTGGAGGCATAACCCAGAAGATCGTTTTACAATGGAAACGGTTTTTCAATGCTTAAAATATGTAAAAGAATGTAATAACGATGAAAGTAAGATGGGGGAGTTGCGTGAACAACTGCAAGAGGAAAGTGACAACTATCTGATAAGAACAACTGACGAAAGAATAGGGCTTGCGAGACAAGCGGCAAAAAATGAAGCTCAATATGAAGAATTTAGAGCGAGGGTTGAGAAATCGAACGAGATAATTAGGGCGCGCGAGGCTGCAAGACAAAGTAACATACCCGGCGGACTCCTAAGAGCCACTGAAATAAAAATTAAAAAAGAACAAGAGAGAATAAAAGAAGCGAAAGGAAAACCACAAATAATAGAAGAACAGTTCGGTAAGGACTGGTGCAATGATTGTTCAGCTAATTTTTGCGTGCCTCTTAACCCAACTTTTGCGCCTTTAGCCCGCTATATTTCTTACAAGGCGCTCAGCTCAGAGTCTGTTATAGATTATTTTAGACTATATGGATATGAAGACAATGAGTATATGTTTACAGTAAAGCTTTCTGAAAATCCCCAAACTCTTGCATTAGGGAGAGACTTTGCAAAAAATATCGGTGACGGTGTCATCTTTGATGAAGAAAAGATGCTGCTTCGATTACGATTTAATTTGAAGTCTGTTAATAAGTTTAAGCATTTAATGGGAAAACTAGCTAAAGAAAGCACCGATTTCGAAAAGATTTCTGGATTATTTTCTCAACACGTTATGCCCATTATTGAAATAAATCAACGAAACATGCTACGACATGATGATTCACTTGAACTGAATAAAACGAATGCAGAAAAATTGGAAGAGATTAATTACAGGGAAACCGAAGAAATGCAACGCTTTTGTTGTTCAATTTCTGCGGAGGTTATGACAAATCCAGTTTACGTTAAAGGGCTTCCTCAATATAAATTTGAATTATCAGAACTTCAGCGCTGGCTGAAACTAAACTCTACTCATCCCTATACTCGAAATCGTGTAAAACATGAAGATATTGTCTTGGATACGACTTTAAAACAAGAAATAGATACGTTGGTTAATCATGCTATCTCTAACTGTAAACATGATGACTTGCTTACTCAAGTTGTTAGAAACGATAGCACTGTCTTGAATACGGGCTCCAAACTCAAAAGAAATAGAGACGTATCTGTTTATGATAGTCAAGACAAATTTCCCGACCAAGCTACAATAGTTTCTGAATGTATCGATATAATCAACAACGCCTCAACGGAAGCCAGTAAGGACGCGTTCGAATTGGCATGTGAAAAATTGAACCAACTTCAATGCGATCATGCAGTAAAAAAACATTTTCAAACTCAACTTGTTGCAGCAACTATCATTGAATGTACTGATAAAAAAGTTATACACGCTTTTTTTAGTGCGTACAATTATACTAAGAACAACACTCCTCGCGTGCCCTTCTATTTCTTTAAGTTTAGTGATTTGAGTTTGCGTGACGCAGACAATGTCAGTACTACGATTTTAAATCTAGGTTCAAACGACATTCATATTAAGGAAGCATTTAAAGGGGCATATGGTGAAAAACTATCGAATTTATTTGACCTGTGTGATGAGAGTGAATTAAAAAGCGCAATTAAAGAACTATTATCAGCTAACAATAATGATGTTAATCAGCCCTCTAATGTCAACAGCCCCTAGAGCGGCGTATAGGCAATAAAGACTTGCTGATCGAGGAGTTAAATCGTATATTAACTGGATGTTTAATGCTGAAACAGCTAGAGAGTTTTATTATGAAAACACTCATTAGTCTTAATGAGCCAAAATACGATTTAAAAAAAAATTTAAAACAATCAAATTCTTACTTTGCTAGTTTATCCAAAGAAACAACTGAAAAAATACTGGATGAAAACACATCCCAAGTGGAAATTTTTTGGTTGGCAATCACTGGAGCAACTTATATAAATAGTACTTATAATCCAGTGATACAGGAGTTACTCCAACTGCCTGCAGGTAAAGCTTCTGCTACGTTGCACCGATACAAATTATTAACACAAGAAACATGCTCGCATATTCTGGACAATGAAAAACCAGAAGAAATCAATGAAGCCATTTCATGGCTATTAGCTCAAAAGATTTTAGATGCAAGCACAGTAGACTTAGTATTAAATCATCCCGAACCAAAGTATGCAGTGAATTTAATCATTTTGATGTGTCATTTTGGTATGCCTTTACCAAGCGCATTAAAATCACTTGCCGATTTAGAAGAATGTTTAAGTTTGGTTTATAAACAACAATCAATAGATTTATCACGAGACATAATTAAAATTGAAAAAAATCTTACTAAACTTTTTGCTATTCTCCATACCTGTTCCCAGATCACATCTGAAAATATAGTTTTATTTAAAAAACATGTCATCCAAAATGTATTGCCTAAAAAGAATGCTTCAATTGATAAAAAACTAGATAAACTCGTCAGAACCATGTCTATTTTTCAAGAAGCTGGTGTAATGGATCAAGAGCAATACATATATTTGCTCGAGAAAATACAATCAGATACTTTTTTTAATATTATTTTTAGACTGGATGAAGCAGCGCAAGTGATTAGTCGTCAGAATAGTCGTCCTCAAGAAAAAGTAATAACTGTAGCGCACATTAAATTGATTAAAAATGCTCCTGACATGAATCAGCTAATGGATGCCATGTATGGATGGGATACTTATGTTTACATTTTAACAGTAAAAAACTTTCTTGAAATAGTCGATCATCCTGATCCAATAAGCTTTATTGCAATACTATCTCAATTTCAATGGTTGCATAATGTGCACGGTACGCAATTAGATTGCATTCAATATGAACGCGTCAAAAACAGAATAAATACCAAATTTTTCAATCAAATATTATATAGCCTGCATGGTAGTCTAAATCAAAATAATCTCAACATGTTGATCAATTACGCTGATATCTTATTTAGTAAAGATGAGGACAATTCTTTTTGGCTAACATTACCTCCAGGTCAAACATCATGGGGCGTGGAAACACTAAAGATTAGAGAACAACATCTAGATGCAATATTTCAAATGTGTGAATGGATTAATAAAGAAAACATAACGGATAGATCCGAGCAAATAATGCACTTAAAGGGTGCAATAGAAGACGTAGTGGAACAAACAGATTCATATTTTAACTTTTTTAAAAGCAGCAATGACTCAAAGAGTCAATCATCACAATCAACTCCACTTGTGGAAAATATTAAAGAACAAATTGAAAAACAAAAAAATTGGCTGCCCAGAAATAAACTTTTAATTGCGTTTCATTCAGATCAAACGCATACGTTACGAGAGTCTTTTAAGATTTTGAATATTGAAATCGAGAAATTTTCATTGGAGGAACAGGAGATTTTTACTCCAGATATTTTAGATTCAGAAGACTCTTTCAAAAATATTTTAGCGCCTATGATTGAGTTTGCACAAGCAAGGAAAAAGAAAAACATCTCTGATAGCTCTGAGCTATCGAGCACTTTGCGTAATCCATAAACCAGGCTATCATAGCGCAATTATTTTGCAGTTTATCTCCGGAGTCCCCGATGTTGGTCAGAACCCGCTTTGCCCCTAGTCCTACTGGTTTTTTACATGTTGGTGGTGCGCGTACAGCCCTGTTTTCCTGGTTGTATGCCAGACGCCATAACGGTCAATTTATTTTGCGTATAGAAGATACCGACCGTGAACGCTCAACGCCTGAGTCCGTGCAGGCCATTTTGGATGGGATGAAATGGCTAGGTCTTACTCATGATGAGGGGCCGTTTTATCAAACGGATCGTTATCCGCGTTATAAAGAGATGGCGCAGCAGTTACTGGATGAAGGCAAGGCCTATCGTTGTCATTGTAGCAAAGAGCGTCTGGAGAGCCTGCGGGATGCGCAGTTGGCTGCGAAGGAAAAGCCGCGTTATGACGGTCATTGTCGTGACAGGAATTTGCCAGTGGATGATCAGTCATATGTTGTACGCTTTAAAAATCCACAGACAGGCGTGGTCTCATTTACAGATGAAGTCTATGGCGATATTCATGTTAGCAATCAGGAACTGGATGACTTGATTCTGATTCGTTCGGATGGGAATCCTACGTATAACTTTGCTGTGGTGATTGATGATTGGGATATGCAAATCACACATGTTATTCGTGGTGATGATCACATTAATAATACACCTCGACAAATCAACGTTTTCAAGGCACTGAACGCGCCAGTTCCAGTATTTGCGCATTTGCCGATGATTCTTGGGGATGATGGCAAACGGTTATCCAAGCGCCATGGTGCCGTGGGTGTGATGCAATTCAGGGACGAAGGGTTTTTGCCGCATGCTCTGTTGAATTACTTGGTGCGTCTGGGCTGGTCAAATGGTGATCAGGAACTGTTCAGTGTTGATGAAATGATTGCCAGTTTTGATTTGAAACATGTCAGTCGCGGTGTGTCCAGCTTTAATTATGACAAGTTGTACTGGATTAATCAGCATTATCAAAAAAGCGATTCACCGGCCAGTGTGGCGGAGGCCTTAGCTTGGCATTTTGAACAGCAGGGGATAGATGTTAAACAGGGTCCTGCACTGGCTGATTTAGTTGCAGTTCAAGCGGAGCGGTGCAAAACATTGGCCGAGATGTGCAGAATCAGTTCTTATTTTTATACTGATGACATTGAGTATGATGAAGCGGCAGTAAAAAAACACCTGCGCCCAGTGACGCTGGAACCATTAACGGCGCTGCATGCGCGCTTGGCTGATGTATCTACTTGGGATCGTGATGTTTTGCAAACGTGTATTAATGACGTCAGTGCGGAATTTGATATTAACATGAGTAAAATTGCCCAGCCTTTACGCGTTGCTGTGACAGGGGGGAGTATGTCACCTTCAATTGATATGACATTGACGTTGCTGGGAAAAGAGCGGGTGTTGAACCGATTAGAACGGGCGTTGGGTTGGATTTCTGAACGTAAGGAGCATGTATGCTAGTCACTTTTTCCTGCAAAGCCCATGAAAACATTTCCATGTTTGGCAATGTGGCGCTAAAATTATTAAATCTGATGGGTAACAGTGGCGGGGTACCCGGGGCTATTTTAGCTGACGATGTCCCCGATGCGTTGGCGCTCCTGCAACAGGCTATGGCAAAGGAAAAACAAACGTCAGGTAAAGGTAAAGCATCCGACGATGAAGACAATGAGCCTGAAGTGAGCCTGGTTAACCGCGCAATCCCTTTGATTGCATTATTGCAAGATGCGGTGAAGCATCATTGTAATGTTATGTGGGATCGAGGGTAGATACGCTTATTTTAATCTCTGTAACAATTGCTTCGCTGCAATTTGTTCTGCCTTGCGGCGGGTTTCAGCGTGACCTTGCGTGGATTGGTTTAGACCTGCGACATCACATTGCACATAAAACATCTGTTCATGTTCCTCGCCAACAACGTTAATTAACGTGTATTCTGGCAGGGCTGACTTTTTAGACTGCAAGTATTCCTGTAGCTGTGTTTTGGCATCTTTTAATGTGTCATTTAAATCTGGATCATCCAATCGACTTTGGAAGAGATTAAGTATTACGTGTTGAGCTGCTTTAAAACCGCCATCAAAAAATACGGCAGCAAATATAGCCTCCAGCGCATCAGCCAGTGTTGAGGCGCGGCGAAATCCACCACTTCTCAATTCTCCCTGACCCAGATATAAATAATCACCCAGTTCCAGTTCCAATGCAATTTTTGCCAGCATTTCACCTTTAACCAAGTGTGCACGCAAGCGGCTGAGATGTCCTTCGTTTTGGTCGGGGAATTGCTCAAATAATGCATGAGAAATAACCATGCTTAAAATTGAGTCACCCAAAAACTCAAATCGCTCGTTATTTGTACTACTTGCGCTGCGATGTGTTAATGCCCGCTTTAAAAAAGAGGGCTCTTTAAATTCATAATCCAAGCGCCTGCACAAGCGCGGTAAGTTCTTTTGCATTAATGAATCATCCGACCCAGTCTGTTCCAGCGAATCGTCCAGGTTTTTGAATTCCAGCTCATCCAAACCAAAGATGCTTTGCCACGTAAATATTCATCGGCTACAAAGCCCCAAAACCGGCTGTCAGCGCTATCATCGCGATTGTCACCCATCATGAAATAATGGCCTTCTGGTACTGTGACTTCAACGTCAACAGCAGGAACATCTGGGCGGATGTATATATCATGCTCCATGCCATTTAGGTTTTCTCGATATTTCGCTACGCTATTGCCAGAGCTTTCATCGGTTGTATATTCCACAAAGGTTTGTTTCATTTCCTGACCGTTGATGGTTAATATTTTGTTGTGATAGGTGATCTTATCGCCTGGAACACCAATCACTCGTTTGATAAAGTCCAGTGATGGATCGGGTGGCCAGCGGAAAACAGCAATTTCTCCTGTTTTGGGGTTGGCAATTGAAATCACCTTTTTTTCCCAAACCGGCAAACGAAAGCCATAAGAGAATTTATTGACGGCTACGAAATCACCAACCAGCAGGGTAGGTTCCAAAGAACCTGACGGGATACGAAAGGGTTCTACTAGAAATCCGCGAAGTAATAAAACAACAAAAAATACAGGAAAAAAAGAGCGTGAATATTCAATCAGCCACATGGGCTTTTGTGTCTTTTTACGTTTTTTTTCCCAGAACAGGATATCAAGCAAATAGATTGTACCGCTTACCACTGAGAGAACCAGCAACCAGAGAGCGAAATTCATGTGTCACCACCTTTTAGTTTGGAGTTTTACTTTCTTTTATCCGTTTGAAAAACCGCCATAAAGGCTTCCTGGGGTATTTCAACATGTCCTACTTGTTTCATGCGTTTTTTACCCGCTTTTTGCTTTTCCAATAACTTGCGCTTACGTGATACGTCGCCACCATAACATTTTGCAATGACGTTTTTTCGCAAGGCCTTGACGGTTTGTCGGGCAATAATATGACCACCGAGTGCTGCTTGAATGGCCACATCAAACATTTGCCGAGGAATTAATTCCCTCATTTTATCTGTCAGTATCTTAGCGCGACTTTGTGCTGCACTGCGGTGAACAATCAGAGCCAGGGCGTCGACGCGTTCGGTGTTAATCAAAACATCCATTTTAACCAGATCAGCTTCTTCAAACCGCAGGAAGTTATAATCTAGCGAGGCATAACCTCGACTGACTGATTTTAATCGGTCAAAAAAGTCTGAGACCACTTCGTTCATGGGTAAATCATAGGTTACCGAGACTTGGCGACCGCTGTAGGTCATGTTGACCTGCGTTCCACGCCGTTCAACGCACAGGGTAATGATTGGGCCGAGATAGTCTTGTGGAACGAGGATATTCGCTCGTACGATAGGCTCAAACATTTGTTTAATTTGTTGCGACGGGGGTAGACGTGATGGGTTATCGATCATCACCGTTTCGCCCTTGGTGTTAATTATCTGATAAATAACGGTAGGGGCCGTTGAAATGAGTTCCAGATTGTATTCACGTTCGAGACGTTCCTGGACAATTTCCATATGCAACATGCCGAGAAATCCACAGCGAAAACCAAAGCCCAGTGCTTCAGATGACTCAGGTTCATAAAACAGCGAGGCATCATTAAGACTCAGTTTAGCTAACGCTTCCCGAAACGCTTCAAAATCTTCAGAACTAATTGGAAAAAGACCCGCATAAACCTGTGGTTTTACTCGCTGAAAACCAGGTAATACATCTTTTGCCGGATTTCTTTCCAGCGTTAGTGTATCTCCAACTGGTGCACCCTGAATTTCTTTGATACCGGCCACTACATATCCCACTTCGCCAGCTTGCAGCATGTCGCATGGGGTGCGTTTTGGCGTAAAAATACCAACCTGACCTACTTCATAACTACGGCCAGTTGACATGATCTGCATTTTAACACCTTTACGGATCGAACCATTGACGATGCGAACCAAGGAAACTACGCCCAGATAGCTGTCAAACCAGGAATCAATAATCAGAGCTTGCAGAGGGGCATCGCTATCGCCTTTTGGTGGGGGAATGCGGACAACCAAGGCCTCCAGCACATCCTCTACACCCAGTCCGCTTTTGGCACTGACGTGAATGGCGTTGTGGGCATCCAGGCCAATGATGTCTTCAATTTCAGTAATAACACGTTCAGGTTCGGCTTGCGGAAGGTCGATTTTATTCAGAACGGGCAAGACGTCCAAGCCTTGATCAATAGCGGTGTAGCATACGGCGACTGTTTGTGCTTCAACGCCTTGGGCTGCATCGACGACCAATATGGCTCCTTCACATGCGGCCAGAGATCGGGATACTTCATAACTGAAGTCGACATGTCCTGGCGTATCAATGAAATTGAGTAAATACGTTTTCCCGTCACGCGCCGTATAATTCAACGACACGCTTTGCGCTTTGATAGTGATACCCCGTTCGCGCTCAATATCCATTGAGTCGAGAACCTGAGCGCCCATTTCACGGTCAGACAAGCCACCACATAATTGAATAAACCGGTCAGCCAACGTTGATTTGCCGTGATCAATGTGCGCAATAATAGAGAAGTTTCGAATTCGTGTCAGGTCGCTCAATTCAAATGCCTAAGGGTAAAATGTCGTAGTTTAACTTAATTCAGGTAGAATGGGTATACATACAAATTTGGGCATCACGGCTGTCGCATTTATCTGATGACAAGTTGCAAAATACTAAAAATACAGGGATGATCATTATATTTTATTAAAGGTAAGGTAGTGTATGCGCCAATTTAGCCAGTTATGTTTTTCCCTGCTTTTGCTGCTGAACATCAGTTCAGTGTATGCGGATGCTGCATTGGCACAGCGTAAAGATGTGCAGTTATTCATGGATAGTATGGTGAAACAACATCATTTTGATAAAAAACAATTGACTGCCATTCTGAGTGAAGCTCAATTTCAGCCCAAAATTATTGAATCCATGGAACGGCCGTTTGAAAAGAAAACATGGGATATTTATAAAGACTTGTTTCTGACGTCACAACGTGTGCAAGCGGGTCTTGTGTTTTGGCATGATAATCAAAAAGCACTGGAACAGGCGCAAAAGCAATTTGGTGTGCCAGCCAATATTATCGTAGCCATCCTGGGTGTTGAAACGCTATACGGTAAAAATCAGGGTAATTATCGTGTGTTGGATGCATTGACTACCTTGGCTTTTGATTATCCCAAGCGGTCAGAATTTTTTACTAAGGAACTGAAAGAATATTTGTTGTTATGTCGTGAGCATGGTGTCCCAGCTACTAAATACATGGGTTCGTATGCTGGTGCGATGGGAAAACCGCAATTCATGCCCAGCAGTTATCGATTTTATGCCGTTAATTTTGCCGGTAGCGGTAAAGTGGATTTGATGAGCGAAGACCGTGATGTCATTAGCAGCGTGGCGAATTATTTTCATCAACATGGTTGGGCGTTGAATGATGCTGTGGCACAACCTGCCATCGTGCGGGGTGCACGCTATCGACAGTTGAATCCCAATAACAAGTTCCCTGCGTATTCATTGAAACACTTGATTTCCAGTGGAGTTCGTCCCGTCAGTAGTTTGCCGAATCATCCAAACAAGGCGGGTGTGATCGAGCTCATGACGCAACAAGGTGAAGAGTACTGGGTTGCCTATCCCAATTTTTATGTGATTACCCGTTATAATAGTAGTCCTCAGTATGCATTAGTAGTCTATTTATTGGCGCAGCAACTGGGAACGCAATGGGCGTCTTCGCAGCAGACTGGTCATGCGCAGGCGTAATTAAGGGTTCTCATATGGCGACTTGCTTTTTATTTGCCCAACACTTCACCGATGAATCTTGCCTGAGCTTGCGCATTAATGCTCTGGGTCAACTCGATGCGCCGTTAGAGCAACGCACGTTTGATGCGATCAGGATGCTGCAGGTTAAAGCGCGTACCATCGTTGTCTTGTCAACAGAAAACAGCGGTCTTCATCAAGTTGAATTACCTTGGTTGAGTGACAATAAAGCACGTGCATCACTTCCTTATGCATTGGAGGAGCAGGTTGCTCAAGACGTTACCAGCTTGCATGTCGCATTTGATCAAAAGCATTATCAAAATAAACATTATCTGGTTGTGGTCATCGACAAGGTGTTTTTACAGAATTTAATGAATCGCCTTGATGCAGCATCACTACGTTGCGATACCATTACGCTCGATTGGTTTGCTCTGAATGCGGATGAGACGGTCGTCAGTGAAACCAGCTTGCTTATTCATGACGACGTATTCGAGGGCGCGTTAAGTGCAGAGCCCGCCGATATTTATTTGGCCAATCGATTATCCATTTCACCCATACTCATATTTAACGACAGTGCCGCAGTGCTCAAATCCTTTCCACTGACCCAGGCAGTCGACTCTTCTTATTATGAATGGATTGCACAGCGTCTGCTAAAAACCAAACCCATGAACCTGTGCCAAGGGGAGTTGCAACATAATACCAAACAGGAAATGAACGCACGTTGGTACCAAGCGACTGCAGTACTCGCCGGGCTTTTGGTTGTGAGTTTTTTTATTATTAATGGATTTGTTTTGCATCATTTAACGAATAAAATTGTGAGTCTTGATCAAAAAATTGCCGTTATTTATCGTGAATTTTTTCCACATGCCCGTCAGGTGATAAGTCCAAAATTTCGCGTGGGGCACTTACTTAAAGAGGGACATACAGGTCAGGATAAAGCGTTGTGGCAGCTGGAAGATACGCTGGCTACGGCCATTGCTCAAGGTGAGTATACGATCGAACAATTGAGCTATCAAAATCAAACGTTGGCAGTGACCTTGATTGCCAAGGATTTTGCCGCTCTGGACGGATTGCAGCTTCGTTTACAACAAGCAGGTGTGAAGGTGAAACAAACCCAAGCATCATCACATGAACAACAGGTCAATGCTATATTGGAGTTACGGTTATGAAAGCGTATTGGGATAGCTTAAATGATCGTGAGCGATGGATGTTGGGTGTTGGTGGTGTTTTCTGCGCGTTAGTTTTGATGTATATGCTTCTTTATGCTCCTATGATCAACGCTGTGCATCATAAAACTCAGGAATTACTTGAAAAACAGGAAACTCTGGTGTGGATGCAGCAGGCACATCAGCAGCGCAAAGTGATCAAAGTCCCCCAAGTTTTAAGTAACAGCAAGTTGTTGAGTGTGCTGGCAGACGAATTAAAATCGACATCTTTTCAAACGTTTCCATATCAGCTACAGCAAACAGGTGTAGGTGATATTCAACTGTCATTTGATAAAGTGCCTTATAACGCTTTCGTGACTTGGCTATGGTCTGTCAAACAGAATTATGCATTTTCCATCAAGCAGTTCAACACCCAACGAACAGTAACGCCGGGGGTTGTTAAAGTATTGGTAACATTTGTGGCACAGGGTGTGTAGCATCATTCCGCGACACTTTGCTGAACACTTTCCCACGTTTGGATCCCGGCTCCTTGCTTAACGTCAGCAGGCAAAGCATTTAATGCCTTGTTGGCGTCTTCAGAGGTGGGGTAGGAGCCATACAACCCTTTGTAGTACGCTTTGCCGTTGCGTTGATATTTGACCTCTGCCATGTGCTCGTTTTTAGGTGCTTTTTGCAAGGTTCCTGCTACGCGGGCGGCTTTTTCATCATCTGCAATCTGGATTGTATAATTCTTAGGATTTTGGCTGCTAACCCATGTTTTATCAAGATCTTTTGATGCGATTGGTGATTGGGTGGCTCCGATGTGATAGCTATCAGGAACCATAACCGCCGGTTTTGTTTCGAATGAAGTCTCGCTATAAACCACCGTATTGTCGTATCCCTCGGGATAAAGCGGTGAAACTTGATAACCATACGAATACGAGTTGTTGTAATCATGCTGTTCGCCGGTCATGCAGGCAGACAGGTTAAACACACATAAAGAAACACATATTATCCGGGTTTTGGTCAACATGATATTGTCCTTATTATTATAATAATGATCTCTTTGATCTATGTTATCTGCCGTTTTGGAATAAACTTTAGTTAAACTACGAGCCCGAGCCCGTTTTTTTAAACAGCCTCGTTAAAAATGAGTGGTACCCCTGCGCGCAGAATAATTTGACAACAAAAAGACCCGCGTATATATTTGCACATTTTATATACTATGGATGTTCATAATGCCTAAAGAAGCCCAAAGTATTACTATAACTACTGCCGCAATTCCTGGGATGTTTACTGCCGTTGGTTCTGGGGTGGCTAGTGGAGTTGCCCAATCCGTAGCTAATGTGAATAAAGCCTCTTTAGTACTGTCAGAACACAGTGGTCAGCGTGATTCATTGCTTAGATCTCTGCAAATTTTGTTTGATGATCAGCATCAAATGGATCATAGTGTTTTAGAAACTTACCTTCCATAACTTAAAATGGGATTGATTGCGACAAATGATTCCCTCGCCGCTGTGGTCAGAAATGCCTTATTGGTTTTATACAGTGGCGTAGGTCACATCTCACAAGTTCCTCTCGATCTTGCGACGGTAGTTAGCCAAACAGGACATGGATTAGCAAATTTAGACATTCCTACAGATAACATACAAGCGGCAGTCAAAAAAGCATTCATATTTGATGTTAATAACAAAGAATCATCTGCTAGCAGTGGCGTTATAGGACAAATGGCTAATAAGCTTGGAGCAGGCATCGAAAACGGAATTCGGCAACATATTCAGATGGGTAATAATTCTCACGCGGACACACATGCACGTGCGGCTAACTCTACAGGCGCTGGCACTATCATTGCCAGTACAATCCTTCCATTAGCTGCAGGATTATTAACCGATACCATTGGCCATGGTTTTAGAGAAGGTAGTGCCGTTGGCCATTTTTCTGCAGATGAATCTGCTAGCAATGCTGATGAAAAAAACGTGTACCATGCGAGCAAACAAGTAGCAAAAGCAACTCAAGACAGCGATAGTCATGCATCGCAAGAGCGATTGCGTCAGCTCAACGTGGCTCTTGCGGAAATAAACCCTGTTGATCAACTGATGTCAAATCAAACCATTACTACACCACTGGCAACAGTAGTTCTTCGTTTAGTTGTGTTAGCCCTGTTTGTTGATTCTTCACGGGGCCTTAGCAAAGCAGCTATCGTCACGGCTGAAGGTCAGATACAAAAAGCGCTTGCTGATGCAACGGCGCAAGGACCTTCTGCAGGTGTTGATCGCATTAACAGTTTACATTCCAATCTTAGTTCGCTTTCAAATATTATGCGTCTTTGTGCAGAAAATTTAGGTGGCGCTGGAGCTGGCGCATCAGCCATTAAAACGGTAGCACAAAGCGGTGAAGTCATCTCAAGTCGAGCAATGAGCGTGTTGCTAAGTCATGTCAGTGAACTTGCTGAAGCATTACGCCAACTAGTTAGTCCGCGGGAAGGAGAAAATAGTTTAAGCATGGCATCTCGTAGCATCGAGGAAATGGCCAAGCCACAAGTTCTTGGTCAATCAGAAGCAATCATCAAAGCAGTGCTGGATCGAATCGAACAACAGAATCAACAACATGTTATTCCTGATTTAAATAAAGATATGGCCGCCCAGTTGAATAATAGCGTTTATACGGGCATAGTTTCTCTTCTCGCGACCCATAGTATATTTACTAATCCTGTTATGCTGGGGATTAAAGGTTCTACACAAGCTGCCAAAATAAACGACGATCAAATGAATGAAGCGTTGATGGCAACACTCCCAGGCATGACGCAAGTGCTCAATGTGATCCAGGCATCTACGCGAAATTTTATGGCTGCAATGGAACAAAAGATGGCGTCGAATGCATCGCAAAACGAAGATTGCTTCTTCTTCACTCATGAAACCGTCGCAGGTAGCACCGCAGCTGTTTATTGGTCAATCAGCGCGATTGCTTTATTATGTGATGAAATGCTCAGTATCGCTCGTTCACTGACACTCCTTGATCAAAATCGTCTGCAAGCTCTTTCACAAAAAGCCAGTGAGGTGAACAGCAAAGACGAATCAGCTCAATCTGCAGAACAGATCGCTTGGGATAGTCATTCAGAGGAAAATAATAACGCTACTCATGCAATAACCGCGCTACGATTAACCTTATCGCATACGGGTATTGCCTTGATGAGAATAGCGCTGGAGTTGCATAACGCATTGAAAGATAACATGGATGTGGTGCAACAAAATCTTGCCATGCACACCTTACAAAAAAACCTGTTAACTTGTAGTGCATATGCTGCACGATACCTTGCAGAAGGGTTGATGTTTTCAACAGGGAGTGTTTTCGCATTTCCAGTGAGCTTGAATGGATCAGCCAATTGGTCACATAAAAAGGTCCATTCTACCCATGCTCAATTACATCCAGTACAAACCCACTCGAGTGAGCATTTTAGCCAGAATAACCCATTTCAATTCATCGGTTTTGGCACAGATATTGTTGCAGGAACAGTGTCCAACGTACTCAAAGTGTTGGCCCAAGGTAGTTTAATTGGTCTGGATACTACTTTAAAATTGATTAAGGTATTAGAAATTATCAGCTTGCATCGAGATTCCCATATCGCGTTGCAATTAGAAACGAATGCTTCCTCTCAACCTAATGGCCTATTACAAAATACAGTCATTGAGCCCAGCGTGGGTTCTTTTGCAGGAACTGGGGCTGTATTGATGAACTTGCTTGAAGCCGTTCAAAATATCGATCACAGTTCTGGAACTCAATCTACTTTAAATGCCCAAGACGGACTGAAAGACGTGATTGATCAACAGATTGAAGGGCTTGCGATATTGAAAGATGATGAAGAAGATCGTGATAATAAAATAGGATTAAAAGGCTTTTATAAGATTATTATTCGTTTATTATCACCGGAAGGAGCATCACATTACGATAGTTTGATTAAACGACTCGATTTTGGTGGTATTTCCTTATCGAGTTACCATTCAATATTTGGCGCATACAGTGTTCAACCTGCAACTGATTTAAACTTTATACGTGAATTTTCTAACGATGATGATGCACAGGGTGTATTGCGCAAATTTATAGATAAAGCTAAACAGCAACTTCCTTTACTTAAATCATTACATGATGCGCTACCTGATGACCAAAGGAGTAAAAAAGTACAGAGTTTGTATGAGCATATTTTCGACGAGTTATTTCAACACTATAAGCAAATCAAAATGAGTGATATCGCACAATGTAGCTCTTCCAGAAGAAGAATACCTACACGTGCTACATTTATATCTGATTTAGGTCTGGACTCGATAGAGCTGGTCGTGGAGGGAGATGATCATTCAGGCCGTCCTGGCTTTAGTGCAATACCCAATTAGATTCAAGATGAAATATAAGTCAGGCAGTGCATTCGGAGATCTTTCTGATAGCATTGCATTACTAAAAAAATTAAGAACACAGCTGCCACGCGTTATGCGTGAGCAGTTGAATTTACACACGCAATCGCGTGCTTACTTTTTATTGGACATATTAAGTGATGATGCCTCTGTTCAACAACTACGAGAGCGTTTGCAAAAACAATACCAAGGGCCAAGTCCTTCTACAACTCCAATAGAACAAGCTTTGGCATTGGTCGCTCAATTGCAAGAAAGCTCATGTAATCACATGACACCGTTCAAACACCGCTTACCCAATTTCTTAGGTGAATACCCTATTCACAGTAAAGAAATCAATCGTAAGATTAATCAATTCAACGCGCATATTGAGGCATATTACACCCCACGTCATGATGGATTCGCGCAAATACTGGACTCTTCTTCATTAGAAAAAGCCTGGCAAGATATTTTGGATGCCATCAAAAAACATTACATGGGATGCAACATTCATAGCTTGTGGCAATTATTAAAAGCGATGAGCTCTTGGTCAGTAAGTCCTATAGAAAAGCTTTTAGCTACTTTTCCTTACCTGCTATCACCCGTTGTCAATACAAAACAATCCAGTTACGAGCAATTAGCGCCACTCCCTACCCAACCAGTAGATAATATTAGCCAAGCAATTTCAGCTAACAAACAAACTGACATACAACCGTTTACTTCAACGTTTGATTACACAATTAATGAAGCAGGAAAGATTGACCCAAGCATTTATCTATTAATTAACGGATTTGCTTTAAAGCCAGGCGGGCATGCAGACGCACTAGCCAAGAATATTCCTGATTTTTTACCTTGGAAACAATGGCAAAGCAACATTCGACGTCAATTATCTCAGTTCATCGCTTTACCACTTAATGATGATTTTTTTGATTGGTTACAAATTGTATTGGAACAGCTGGGTGTTGAATTTATGACACTAAAAACTTCCTTTTGTGAATCCTCTTATGAGTGCTACGTCAGTCCTTTTTTAACTCCAAAGACTATATTAAATACATTAAATGAAGACATGGTTCTTGGCATTTTACAAGAATCGTGCAAGCAAGCTTCCATAACGATTGAGGCATCTTATTTACCCTTTATCAGCCGATATTTAATTAGGTTTTTACAAAGATTTCAATATAATCGAGGGCAATCATTAGGGATAGGGGCCAACTGGGGTGGCGTGGTCAGTGATTCCAATGAGGCAGGAGCAGACGCGTTTCGATTAAATGACGCCGAATGGGCTTCTCATTTTAGACAGTTAAGTACCCATCGACAGGGGCCTGCTGAGGCTCATATGAATGCAATGATTGGCGTTAAATATGAGCTTGAGGCGCTTTTATCCAGCTTTGAATACATGACGCAACTGCAACCCTCTGAATATGCTGACACGCTTTACAATGCCCTGGTTGATAATTTAGTCACGGGTCTTTTTCCTGAGCCCGCATATTTTGAAAATGAAACCTATACACGGTATCGCCGGCATTATGTAGTCAACTATGCAGACGATGGCATGCAACACATCGATTCTTTTTATCAACAAGATCCGCAAGGTACCTATTTTAAAACTAAAAAAGGGGATTACAAACAAACGCCTATGTTCCGGCAAGCCGGTTCACTAGTCGTGGAACCATTTCCAAGGGATATTGGTTCTGGTGATTGTTTTCAATCTCTTTCCGTCGCCAATCCATTATGGCCTCTGCAATTGCAGTATGCGCAAAGCTCTTCTACCAGTATGCGCGGGCATATCGTTTATAATCCCATTGGACCTGATGAATTTTTACCAGATGCTTTTTATGGCCAAATCATTTACGAATCGGATGACGTCTTTATACCTTTTATCGGAGTGATTCCAAAAAACTTTGACAAGAATTTTAACCAGGTAGAGCTTTGCGCTTCATTTGTGGTGCGGATGTTGCAATCATCCCGTTTAATGACATATTGCCCGGCATTTAGTGCTTATTATTTTGCTATTGCAACTCGATTTTTACCGCCTATTGATAGAGCGACTCCAGTATTGCCAAGTCATACTAATCCGGCAATTAAGCGTAAATGGCAAGCGCTGGATAAGGCATTGAACGATCCAGGCCGCTCAGCGGCCGTTTGTTATCACGTTTTCTTTTCCCTATTTAAAGAGCTAATTTATAGCTTGTACTCCTCAACCAAACACGATACTGACTTGCACTATTATTTTGTCGAGTTGACTACCTCACCTGATGCATTTGAGCCTAAGAATCGTGCCACGTGTGAGCGTTTGCTTAGAGATCTCACTACACTTAAACCGCTACAAGACGTAAAAAACTCACAATATTATGATTTTATTTTGCAGTATCTGCGAGAATTAACCGACTTTTTTTATCCCCATCCTTGTGATCAAGTGGCAGAAAAAGTAGCGCAGCAAGCTCGAATGCATGTTAAAACTTTATTGGCATTGCCCGAAATAAAAGGTTATTTTGCTGATCTGAATCAGAAATATAAAGCAGCCAATATTTCACCCAAAGTCTCACCTGGATTAATGCATGATGCCTTAAAATATCAAGGTCCATCTCCAGATGTGGGAAGAGATTTTTATAGCCGACGGCATGCAACTAATTTCCCTTCTGGTTATCGAGACCTGGATGGAAGTCAAATGGTTAGGCCATCAATTCGTGAAACCCTGCTAGATAAAGCGATAAAAACAGGAGGCGCTATTTTAGCGCTCATCCATCGCAATAAAACGCCGTTCAGTTTGGTAACGCAACCTGTATCTCAAGTGTTTATTGCAGGCTATCAAACCTATTGCACCCATGAAGAATACAACATACTTAAGACGATTTTGTCTGGCATGAGAGGGTTTATGTATGGTATTGGTTTGGGCGTAACCCATACCTTGAGCTCAATACCAACAGCTGTTTATACGGGTTGGTTTCATTCATTAAAACCACAACAAAAAGCCTCTCATGTTCTAGCTATATCGTCAGCTCCCAGTAACGAGCCTGGGTTGTGTGTTGAAGCGATGATGTGCCTTCGTGATCACTTGCTACAACTTATGGCAGCGAATAACCATGAATCATCTCAAGATGAATTAATTACGCTGTTGCTGGCGCATGTGAAAAAGGTTCATCCATCTTTATTGTCAAAGCGAGAAACAAAAGAAGCGCAGTATAAAAAAATCTTATTGGAAACGTTTCCATTAGAACCCTCAACATGGCGAGGATTATTTGAGCCAATCATTTCGGTTGGGATCAATAATAAACGATTGCAAGATATTATTAATCAATATGCTTTGCAAATAGATAGTATATTGATTTACGCACTGTACGAATGCTTAACCGCACCAAATGGTGAAAAAGCGACTAAAGAAGTGATTCAGGCAGTAGTTGACAAATATAAATTGAAATATCCACAAGACAAAGCGCTGACTTCTTTGGTCGATTACTATGTGAGTGAGCCTGAGATCAAAAGGCATGATCTTGCGCAGTATCGTTTTCATGGTGCCGCGCTCATGAAACTAAAAGAAAAAGAACAAGGATTACGCAAAATACAAACATGGATAAATAATGCACTCGATATCCAGTGGGGATTAGAGGCTTTACTGGCTTGTAATATCGACCGATTTGGAAATCAATTGAATCGACATACTTTAGCGGTCATCGTTTCAGAGCTACCCGATAGTATGAAAGAGGTTTTGCATGAGCTGTTATCCAAACCAGGACACGAAAAACGAATACTGGATGATTATGAATTGGATCAAGCATCAAAAGAATTTCTTTTAAAATGCTCCATCTGTTATAAAACGATAGCCTCGGCAAGAGCCCAGGATATCATATTAGAGCGATTGCATATGAGTGCGCGCAAAGATTCCTCATTGAGTATTAAAGCACGCGAGCATTTAAAATTAACTCAGTTTATCCAACGGGAATGGCATCATCAGCTTTTACCTATGAATCTCGTGCAATCTATTATTGATGAGATCAAAAAACAAATGGCACCATCTTATCATCCAGACGTTGAAATACTGGCTAAATTCTACGAAACAGGATTGGAAAATTCTAATAGCGCAACAGCATTTGATGCCTTTTATGAGACGGCCATGAAAATACAACGGGAGTATTGTATAGGCAGTCCTTTGCACGAATGGGTGAATGTTACTATGAATGGGTTTGTGAATCTTTTGTTGGAGAAGATCACATGGACTAATGACGAGAACCCTCTAAAACAGTCGCAGGCTATCCTGCAATGGTTAAATCATTTAACGACGCATCGGCATGGGGTTCGTGTATTACTGGCTCAAGTTGTCGGGAAATCTCATTCTTTTGATGAAGCCGCATGGCGTTGTCAACATATTTTACATGTGTTAGAAACATTACAACCCGAACAGGAATATATTCGGAGTACAGGAATGCAAAAATTATTGCGACTCATTTGCCAAAATAAGGATGTAAAAATAACGTCCACAGGCCAAGATAAAGCTAAAAATGTGCCTATTGCTGCATTATGTAGATACTCTGTTACCATGCAACATGCTTTGAAACGTGTTAAAGAGAAAATTCCTGGTGAAGATTTTGTTAGACCTATTTTGGAGTTTGGACAAAGCCACATGCAAAAACACGCATGTAGCTTGTCCAAATAATTGAGATCTCGACTTCGAACGATGAATTGTCAACAGATTCTTTTGTCCAATGTCGAATTTGCTGCATCACGTTTTATTTGGAGTGCGTTGATCACATCATCCAAATTGTTTAATAGTGTACGGGCAGGTTGAATATCTGAAAATACCAGTGGCACACCTGTCAAAGGATCTATTTTACTTTTTAACAGTGTGCTTAAATTAAAGTACCTTTCATTATACATCACTGGCGTATCGTCGAAGTATTCCATCATAATGGGCTCAATAAAACTTGTAAATAATAGAGTTTCTTCTTCAGTTAATTCTAACTCAGCAATACGAGTAGCTATTGTTTTCTGCTTTTTGTAGCTTTCAATATAATCTTCAGTGAGCTTTGAATATTGCTTTTCTGTATTTTTTACCGCAGAAACTAAGGGTGCTGGTACATGCTGCTCGGGTCGCCTTGCAGCAACCACACCAAGATTGTGATGACTATATCCATGGTCAAGTGTTGGTAAACGTGTTCCCGCGCAGATGATTGGTGTTCCACATGGATTTTTGATTGCACTAATGACGAACTGGGAAGGTTGGTGCGTAAAAATGATTGAGCCTTGGCCGTAGGCAACTAATTTTAAATCATCCGCTACGATACCCTCAATAGTCAACGTCCCATTACCTTCTTTTACAATATTACAGCCACGGCCAATATTCCCTATGATTCTTAAACTACTGTTGTCACAAATGGATAATTTGACATTGCGTCCTACAGACACATTAATCACCGTCAATCCATCGTCCTCGCGTGTGAAATCGACGTTGTCAGCGATTGTTTCCAATTGCATCGTACAAGAGTTTTTGTGCAAAATTTTGATTCTTTTGCTCCCAATCCAGCCAAAAAAACTCATGGAGTTCCTCAAAAAAGTCAAATTTTAATACACTAGAGAGTGGAAATCAATTCCTAAATAGGGCTGTCCACATGCCTTTTAGAGAAGCATGATGAAATATTATCGTGTATAATTTGACATCCATTCATTAAATGAGAATGTAACAAATTATGCCGTCCTTACAAATGCCCAATAATAATAGAGCCGACTGGTGGATGTATCCCGATGTTTTTAATTTCAAATTAATAAAGGAAGAATATCAACAGCATTGGTCAATGCTTAAGTCATCAATCCATTATTTGGTTACAAAAGATATGTTACTCAAGTCAGTCAACTGGAACATGCATACATGGAAACAAATTAAGGCGGGAGTAGGGTACGCAGAAGATCATTGCCATCCTGTCAGGATTCAAATGGCAATGCAAAAATTATTGTATTTTGGATATTTAAATGGTTTCAATCACATGAAAACAGTAAACTTATCCCCAGAGTTCCTGAAGGTTTATCCATTATCAGTGGATTTTCTTACTGCTTGCCAACAACCCCGTAATAATAACAGTTCATCCGTCTTGCAGGATGCACTGATTACATTTTATAACGAGAACAGCGCGGTGTTACGTGGCTGGAATCACGCCATGCCGCTTAAGGTTGAACATTCTTTTGGAGACAGTTATCTCACAGGCGATAGTTTGGAAACCTTTGCAAGACTTGATCCTCAAAATCCAACACTCGATGCTTGCCAGGATCTTTCTATTAAGCATACGTTACCTGGGTCAGTATTACGTGAATTATTGATTGAAGAAAAAATGAAAAAACTGATCAACAATATGGATGAAATGCAAAACAAAACAGTTGAAAATGATTACAAGCTTGCATTAGCTGCACTATATCGTGACACCGAAATTTTATTGGTTTTTCGTCCATCTTTATTAGATGAAAATAGTTCCTTCTTTGTACGTCTATATTTCTTGATGGCAGAACAAACACCGTTTGATAATGAAGCAGATTATTATAACAAAGCCTATGCAATCATCAAAAAATTGGATAATGACCTTGCATTCCCTTATTTAAAAAAATATTTTTTAAATAATGATAGTGCATATTCTGTCATTGAAAAAAATGATGAACTGTTAAGTAACTGGTTGAAGCACATGTATGCTGAGGTCGTGACTTACCCGAAAAATATGGACAACAGAACAATCGGCTACCGAATTTTGACTGATAAACCAACGCTTATAGAAGACCAGGATTTAACCGTGTATATCGACATGGCATTACTTAAAAATGCGAATGCTCAGGCAATTAAGTTGATTGAGCGATTATACCTTATCAATCACGGCCTAGCGTTTCAATACCTTAATGATAATCTGGAGTTAGTGCAAATGTTGCCTGACGACAACGAACTCCGTAGATCGTTTGCCGAAAAAGTTGCGTCTCAACCAACATTTACCATGAATGTTTTTAAACTATATAATGAACCATTCCGCTTGTTTGCACACACAAAAAGCACTGTTCTTGGTCTTGCAAAACGCCTGGACCCAAGCATTGAAGATCATTCAGAAACAGCAGCCAGTTTCAGGTTTGCTGAACAGGTACGGAAGCTGGAGTGGGACAGTGCATGGAAAAATTTTGCAGACAGGCAACAGAAAAATTTGCCTGTGAGCGAGTTCAAGCAACAAGATAAAGCGGCACTGGCAAAATATTTTTGTACTCAAGCGACAGTTTATTCCGAGAAAGCCGACCAGTTTAAGTCGATGCCAGAGGGTCTGGTTGAAGCAGGAAAAAACTATTATCAAAGTATTGATGTCCTTATCAGTGCAATCAAGCTGCATGACACTCAGGAATGTCGTTTTAAATTAAATAGACATTGTCGATTACTGATGGATGTGCTTCTAAGCCAACAGCCAAAATCGAAAAATAACTATAATGAAACGGTTGAGCTATTAACTCTGATTCAAGACAATCCGTGTAAAGAAAAAGATCAGGATTTGGCCCGGACTCTTGTTCGGTTAAAGATATATTTCAATTCAGAATTGACTTCATCGCCATCGCCAACGTTACCGTTTTTGCAACCTGAGACTAAAGAAAGTTTGGGTCAGAACGACATCAGTTCGGATCGACGTTTCGCATCGATGGTGTAGTGTTGACTGGTTGATCCGGCATTTAAAAATCCCTAGCAAAACACAGGGCTTTGTTTTAGATGCATTTGAAAAAAATATTTCATAAACCATGCACAACAGTTCAGTAAGAACGCCTTCTCCCATTGATGGGAGAAGGTGCCCGACAGGGCGGATGAGGGTAGATTAAATTTCTATATACTGGCGCACTTGTTCTAACATGGTATCAAACTGACAAAAAACATCTGATTATCATAATCAAGTTGTTCAACATGTTGACCGCCATCTAACTCAATAAACCGATGCCCATGTATGATCTACCCTCATCCGCCCTGTCGGGCACCTTCTCCCATCAATGGGAGAAGGCGTTCTTACTGAACTGTTGTGCATGGTTTACGAAATCTTTTTTTCAAATACCGGTAACTGCTGACTTTTCAGTAGGCACTAGTACATGCCATATTCAGTCAGTATAATGTTTTTTTGACGTGTAATTAAAAAGGTTTTTTATGTGGACTCATCGTCGTTCAGGTCAAACGCATCAACGTGGCAGTCAGGATTACCGTGAACCGTATGAGCGTGATCGAACGCGGGTTATTCATTGTCCTGCATTTCGACGCTTGCAACGTAAAACGCAAATCTTGGGCACTGATGAAGGTGATTTTCACCGCACACGCTTAACACATTCACTTGAAGTCGCGTCGATTGGTTGCAGTATCGCGCGTCATTTTACACTGACGCACCAGCAAAATAGCTTGTCAGGCTTATTGCCTGACGAGGATCTCATGAGTGTCATTTGTCTTTTGCACGATATTGGTCATCCGCCATTTGGTCATGG
The DNA here is from genome assembly GCA_013289415.1 of Gammaproteobacteria bacterium. Lineage (GTDB taxonomy): Bacteria > Pseudomonadota > Gammaproteobacteria > Legionellales > Legionellaceae > DDPF01. Next base: position 82,127 of record JABDAB010000002.1, on the reverse strand, counting down.
GGGGGAGGTCGCGTTAAATTACATGATGCGTGAACATGGTGGTTTTGAGGGAAATGCGCAAACCCTACGTCTGCTAACCAAGGTAGAGACCAGCTATGGCGCCTATGGACTCGATTTAACGCGTCGAGCACTGTTGGGTGTTGTGAAGTACCCTGTGAGCTGGTCGCGTGTTGTGGCGACACTGCAGCCCTCTGTGAATGAATCATACAATCGTACCATCCGTATTAACGACTGGTTGCCGCCCAAGGGTTATTTTGATTGTGAACAACCGGAAGTGGATTGGTTGCTTTCGCCGTTTAGCGAGACCGATCGGGAGTTATTTCAAACCCTGGCATTGACTCCACAGGGAAAACAGCACGGAAAAGCGGCGTACCATAGCTTTGATTGTTCAATTATGGACATTGCCGATGATATTGCCTATGGCGTGCATGATCTTGAGGATGCGATTCATTTACGGTTAATTAACCACGGACATTTGGATACACCTGAATTCAGGCAGTTGCTGGCGGCGACTGCATTGACTAAAAATCAGGATAAATTATTGGATTCACTGTTTGATCCAGCTCTTCATCTGCGGAAACAGGCAATAGGCGAGATGGTTAATTATTTTATTACCGCCACTGAAGTCAAAGTGATGAATGAAGCGTTTGATAATCGACTACTGAAATACAATGTTGCTTTGTTGCCCGAGGCCATGGCGTTGTTGAATTACTTGATGCAGTGTGTGTATCGCTATGTGATTGATTCGCAGGAAGCCCGTACGTTTGAATACGGTGGACAAACAGTCGTACAGCGTCTGTTTGAAGCCATCAGCTCAAATCCCGCCAGTTTATTGGATAACAAAAATCGTGCTTTGTTTCATGAAGCTACTGACGAACAGGTAGCTCTTCGAGTGGTGTGTGATTATATTGCCAATATGACGGATGAATATGCTTATCGAATGCATGAACGTTTATTTGGGTTTAATACGAGAACGATTTTTGAACGACTTTGATATTGAGCCTGTGTGGCGTCCCCAAGGGGGTTCGAACCCCTGTTACCGCCGTGAAAGGGCAGTGTCCTAGGCCGCTAGACGATGGGGACCTGGATCAGTTACTTCTTACTTCTTCTACAACACCAAAAAATGGCGTCCCCAAGGGGGTTCGAACCCCTGTTACCGCCGTGAAAGGGCAGTGTCCTAGGCCGCTAGACGATGGGGACCTTGAACGTTTTTTCCATCAACATAAACTAAGTGATGATGGTGGAGCTAGGCGGGATCGAACCGCCGACCTCTTGCATGCCATGCAAGCGCTCTCCCAGCTGAGCTATAACCCCAAAAAGAGAACGGAAGTTTAATGATCTGCTAGTTGGCTGTCAAGTGGTTTATGATTTTTTTACAGTAACTACTGGCTCCGTAGCAAGGAACGGCCATATTTGGCGCATCTTGAACGAAAACGGTTTCGTTATCATTCTATTTCGTTATCATTCTAAACGATGTTGCAAATTTTGCATTAAAATTTGCAGCTCAACAGCACGATCTTCGAAGGGCGCCAACACACGTTCAGCGTGTTGGAAATGCTGTGTTATTAATGTAAATAACTCCTCTTTTCCATAAAGAGAGGCAAACGTTGTTTTTTTATTTTCGCTGTCTGATGCACGACCTTTTCCGAGTGGGTCGGTCTTCCCATGTCGGTCGAGATAATCATCCTGCATTTGAAAAACAAGACCCAATTGTTTAGCGAATTCACGCAAAGCAGTGACGGCTGACGGGGATGGATCTCCAGCTGCTAACACCATTTCGATACATGCCATCATAAGCTGGCCTGTTTTAAGCATGTGAATTTCACGTAGTTGCTGCTCAGAGATGTTCGAGTTGGCTAACTCGGATAAATCCAGACTTTGACCACTGACCATGCCTGAAATGCCACATGCTTTGATGAGTTCATGGGTTATTTTAACGACTTGGGAAAAGGATAGTAATTGAGGTAGCTGGCTTAATAATATATCTAGCGCGAATGCCTGCATTCCATCACCGACAAGAATAGCAGTGGCTTCATCGAAGGCACGGTGACAGCTGGGCTTGCCACGACGCAGATCGTCATTATCCATGGCAGGTAAATCGTCATGGACTAAAGAGTAGCAGTGGATCAATTCAACCGCTGCAGCAATAATATCCAGAACCGGTAAATCCACCCCAATTAATTCACCGCACAAATACACCAGAAGCGGTCGAAAACGTTTCCCTCCGGGGCATGTTGAATACAACATGGCGTCTTTAATCCGTTGTGCAGGTATATCTGCTGAATTAAGCAAATCATGCAACACCATTTCATGACGTGATACGTAATTTTCCGTGGTTTTATTAATCATCCGTGCTGCCTTCATGTGGCGTTTTAATCGCCGATAATATTTCTATTTTTTGCTCAGCTTTATTTAATGTATCTTCGCATTTACGAGCCAGAGTAATGCCTTTTTCGAATTGTTTGAGTGAATCTTCCAGCGATAATTCACCTTTTTCCAATTGCATTACAATTGATTCCAGTTCCGAAATTGATTTCTCAAAATGAACGGTTTTAGTCATGAGTTTCTCCCTTGTGTCTATACTGTGCGAAGTATAGACCGTCAGGTAGAATATTTAAACCAGACAGGCATGACTTTATTAAGATAAGTCATGAACTTCCACAGCCCGACCTGTGTTTCTATGGAGCCAAACGGATCAGGTTTTACTTCCGGATAAGCAATGCCCACACCAAATAGCCCAGGCCCTATGATACCAACGTGTGGATTGTAATCATGATGCACATAGTCACTCACAGCAATGCTATTACGCTGTGTAAAACCAGTTGCATAGATGGCTTTGTTGCACTCGGGTAAATACCGCGCCACATTGGATTCGTTGCTGTTATACCGCACGAGATTAGCCGGTAATACTCCATCGATATACTGCCTCGCCCATTCCGCTGTTTGGCCTTTCAAACCGGTATTATCAAACAATATCCAGTCTCCCATATCAACGGCATATCGACAGGGCGATCGATAAAAATTAATAATTTTTTTAGCACCCAGTGATACCAGATGATTGATGATGATAATAGCTGAGTGAGATGAACCAAAAACCGCATAGGTTTCGTCTGGTTTTATAGCCTCAATCAGGCGAGTTTTATCAATAGCCACCTCAAACGGGATGGTTTGACTGTCTGGGTAGTTTAGCTGTGTTGGAACAGCCCCGGTAGCCAAAATGACATTTTGAGCATAATAGACTGTTGAGGCGCTGTTTAAAGTCCAGTGACGCGCAGATAAACTCATGCTTTGAATAAGGGTTTCATCAGCATGAACGATACTTCGCAGCTGGTCAGATACCCATTGTAGGGGTTCAACAACATAATGCAAAGGACATGTTTCATCAGGCAACAGGTGATTTAACTGAAAATCATCTGGAGCATTTTGATAAGAAAAAGCCTTAACAGCATTCAAAAAATGAATGAACAATCCCACTTTGGTGTTGCTGGATACATTTTTCCATAAACGCCCAAGGTCACCGACATTGAATGCAGGATCAAGCCACAAAATATCTGCAGGCGTGATACCATAGTCAAGTAGTTTTCCGAGGGCAGCAATCCCGGCAGGACCTGCACCGACAACTGCCCATTGATATTTTTTATCGTTCATATTGCTCTACGTTTAATTAAACCAATGTAGGATGGCTGAGGTCAAATATTTTATCAAGGTATTAATAGCATGAAAATAAAAACCCGTTTTATCTGTAATCAATGTGCGGCTGTTTTTTCTCAATGGGCAGGGCAATGCACGCAATGTGGTGCATGGAACGCTGTTACTGAGGAGGGCGTCGCCTCCGCAGGCAGGCAGGCTCGGTTGGGAAATTATGCAAATCAACGCTCAGCTGTGATGTGCTTGAATGACGTGGTGATCGATTGCGAAGTACGCATGGATTGTGGCTTATCTGAATTGAACCGGGTTTTGGGCGGTGGCTTGGTTGATGGTTCGGTTGTGTTGATTGGTGGTGATCCAGGTATTGGTAAATCAACCATATTGTTGCAAACGCTGGCCAATTTATCCCTCACGCACAACGTATTGTACGTCACGGGTGAAGAATCATTGCAACAGGTGGCCATGCGAGGTAAACGTTTGCAATTGCCTCTGGAGGGTTTGCGCTTGCTGGCTGAAACGCAAGTGGAAACGATCATTGCGCATGCGCAAAAAGAAAAACCACGCGTGATAGTCATTGACTCTGTGCAAACTATTTTTACCGACACCATCAACTCAGCTCCTGGTGGCGTGAGCCAAGTGCGTGAAGCAACCGCTCAACTGGTACGATTTGCAAAAATGACCCAGACTGCGGTATTTCTTGTGGGGCATGTCACCAAAGATGGCGCATTGGCAGGGCCAAGAGTATTGGAGCATATGGTGGATTGCGTGCTGTATTTTGAGGGCGAACGGGATAGCCGTTTTCGGGTTATTCGAGCGATTAAAAATAGATTTGGCGCTGTGAATGAGCTGGGTGTTTTTGCCATGACCGACAAAGGATTGAAAGAAGTGGCTAATCCATCCGCTATATTTTTATCTCGCCAACCAGAACCCACACCGGGTAGCGCCATCATGGTGACATGGGAAGGAACTCGCCCCATGCTGGTAGAAGTTCAAGCCTTGGTCGATGAAGCCCACGGACCTCAAGCCAGACGCTTGGCCGTCGGTCTTGAACAAAATCGCATGGCCATCCTGCTGGCCGTTCTGCATCGCCATGGTGGTATAGCCACGTTTGATCAAGATGTATTTGTGAACGTCGTAGGTGGGGTGAAGGTCACTGAAACAGGCAGTGATTTAGCGTTGCTTGCCGCCGTGGTTTCCAGCCTGCGTAACCGTGTATTTGACAGTGAAACCATTATCTTTGGCGAAGTAGGGCTGGCTGGTGAAATTAGACCCGTTCAAAGTGGTCAAGAGCGTTTAAAAGAAGCCGCCAAACACGGGTTTAAACGCGCTATCGTGCCGTTTGCCAATGCACCAAAACAGACCATGGGGATTGAAGTTGCGGCAGTGAAGCAATTGCATGAAGTCTTGGGTATGCTATAATATTAACAGGTACTACCGAGTAATATAAGGAGCCATATCGTGGCTACATCCATTAAAATTGATGATACGCTGAAAAGTCGAATACAACATCTTGCTACAGTGCAGCATCGAACTGCTCATTGGATAATGCGGGAAGCCATTCGTGAATACGTTGAGCGAGAAGAATCACGAGAACGCTTTAAGCAGGAAGCGATGATGTCATGGTCGGCGTATCAGGAAACAGGGCGTCATTTAACTGGTGAAGAAGTTCACGCGTGGCTGAACACATGGGGAACAAATGATGAAACGGATCCTCCTCCATGCCACGAATAATTATTACTGAAGGGGCGATAACAGGACTGGAGAATTGCCGGCGGTTTTTGGCGGAAAAAAATCCCCTGGCGGCCCAGCGTGCTTCTCAATCAATACGCCGACAGTTTTCTCTTTTGGAAACCAATCCGAATATAGGTCGCCCACTTGATTCCCTACCAGAGTTGCGTGAATTAGTGATTGGATTTGGTGACTCGGGTTATATTGCACTGTATCGTTTTAATGAGAACACCAACACGGTATATGTGCTCGCATTTCGTCATCAAAAGGAGGTGGGATATTGATTTTATGAATGACGTGTCTTGATTTGACAACCGTAAAAAAAATGCCTATATATTAATTAAATAATGCAATTTTATATCGGGTCGCTATGCGAACAATACGTGAAACGCCAACATCTCCCGGAATACCAAATATTACAGCGATTGTCTTTACACGAAGGGCCAGCGAGACGCCGTCTTCAGTATGGGAAAATAAAGATCGCTTCCTGAAGGAGGTTAACGAAGAACTAACGGACTTGAATGCGCTCATTAGCCAATATAATACATTGTACAATGCCCCACAGGGTACAAATGCCGATAAAATAAAAGTACTACAAGACATTTATGAACAAAGAAAAAAAATGGAGGATAAATATCCGGCTGATATGGTTGGTTATTGTCCAGACTATCAGAATAAAATTCAAAAAAAATTGCATCGTCAACTAAAAACAGAATTTTCCTCCTTAGGCATACGCTCACTTCGAGAGGATGTCATATACAATCGGACATCATCACCCCATTCGTTAGCTGATTTTATTGCCAACATGTCGCTAGACAAAGTGTCTGACATGAATGAAATATTGTCAGAAGACTCATCCAAAGGTCAGTCAGTAACGGACTTGGCAAGAATAAAACAATCGTTAATAAACTTATATGAAGCCCCTGATTCTTTTTTGGATACACCAGGCGAGGATGGTTATGCTGAATCAAAAGCTTTTTGGAACGAACATAGCATTCAGTATTTAGATGGAATAAATTCAAGAATTTTCATAATAAAAGACTCTCAGAACCAGGAATCTGTTTTGAAGGTCGAAAATCGAAAAAATGTACCCAAAACGGTTTTAAATAAGATGCTCTCAGCTCTTAAGGATGTGCTCACACCAATTATTACAGAACAGCAGGCAACATTTATAAACTCGAAAGGTATCCCTATTACTAGAACACTGCAGGTTACAGCGTTTTGCACAGGCGGAAACTTGATACAGCATGCCGACAAGATAAGTAATGACGATAAAAAAATAACATCAGCATTAAATATCTACAGCCAAATGACCCAGATTTTAATAAAAATGGGCGAAAACAACGCCACGCATACGGATATGAAAAACACCAATTGGATAATAGACCAAAACGAACGTGTAAAAATTGCAGATACGAAAGGATTTGCTCCAACAGAAAACGGCATTTTTCGTGTTGAAAATCACACGAATCGATGGCATTTAGGGCGTGTGCATACACCATACATGGATGCTCCAGAACGCCAAAATCAATTAACCGTAGGTTTTTCAGCTGATAAGGCTCATTCCTATATGCTTGGAAAAAACTTATATCAATTTTTATCCGGATGCAGTGATGATTACCTGGAAGATAAACATGATGCTACCCCTCCAGATGAACAGGTTATGAAAAATCTATCTAGTGCAGACAAATATGTGCTACATACACAGCAATATGATTTTAATCTGCCTATTTTTAAAACTGAGCACGGTATCGAATTAAAAGCACTAATACAAAAAATGATAAAGCCTGACCCCAATGATCGAATTTCACTAGCAGATGCTTTATTAGTGCAAGAGCGTATAAAACTAAAAGATGAGTGTATTAATAGTTTAAATACAATAGTAAATACAACACGTTTTGGTAACAATGACAAAGAAATGATCCAGTTTGAAGCGAATCAGATTATAGCCATTCGTTCTGCAAAAGACGTTAACAAACTAATGGAATTAAGAGATACACTAAACGTCATAGCTAAAGATCCCATTACCAATGCCATTTACCAAAAAGTAAAGGACTATCACAATAATAAATCGTCTGTAAGTGGGCGGACTAAGGGTAATAAAATATCCAATGCTATGGCCAATGTACCCGTAGAGGATCGAAGAACTGTTTTAAGAGATAATGCTACGGGTATATTTCTCGAGGTTCAAAAAGAATTGGCTGCACATAGAATTAGGGGTAAGGTTTATTTAAATGAAGATCAAACGGCTATCGATGAAAAAAAAGCTGTAAAATCTTTCACGATCTTAAAAGAAAAATGGCGTTCATTGCAAAGGCCACAATCCCCTGAAGATGAAAATAAAGAGATCATAAAGCCTCACTGATGGGGAGGTTAAAAACATTGGAGACATATATGAGAGCTATATTTAATATGAGAACTACATTTAAAAACTTATGCGAAAAACAACATTTTGATCGCGTGGAAAATTTCACCGCGTTGCAAAAATGGTGTCACACCCATGTATCTTCTGATAGGCACTTTACGGGTAAGATATCAGAACAGCATGCTGATTATCTGAAGCTCGCACGCGATTACCTTGATAACTTTTTGATAAATCAGTCTGCAGCCAACACACAAAGCGGCCCATCATTTGACGGCTTGACAACCATTCAATATGCAGCAAAACAAGGATATGACCATTACCTTGCAGGCTTAACCAGAATATCACCCGCGGCAGTAAATCAGCCCACCACAGAAAACGGTATGACGCCTCTACATCTGGCTGCAACAGGTGGTCATTTAAATGCCGTAAAGACACTGCTTAAACTAGGTGCTGATGCAAAAATCGTCAATAAAAATAACAATGAGCTGCCAATATTTAGTGCTTTATTTGTGCCTACGTTGCATGATGAAGGCTTGATGCATAGAAAAGAATTGATATTTGATGTATTAAATACGGCAGCACCTGGACACTTGACTCATCAAGACACCAGTGGAAACACCGTATTTCATTTGATGGCAGCGAGTGATTTTACGAAATTATTGGCTAAGGCGATAGACCAGGAACCCAGCGGATTGTCCATCAATAACAATACAACAAAGTATCCTATTCACACAGCCATATTAAATGGGCAATTAGAGATCGTTGATTTACTACTAAAAAATCCAGGTGTAATACAATTGACCGATTATAAAGGGCGTAATGCGCTACATTATGCAGCTCAATATGCTAGTGAAGACATCATCTTGCAGCGTTGTTGTCAGGCTGTGACTGATATCGATGTAGTGGATAACGAACATAAAACGCCATTAATGTTAGCAACGCTTGCTGAAAAGAGGCAGGCCATGACTAGTCTTGTTACACTCGGAGCAAATGTGGATGCTACAGATGCTCATGGCAACTCCATTTTGCATCTAGCTATTGACAACATGGACAAGGATTTCATTGAATGGATACTCGACAAGATTCGGATAGACATCAATCACTCAAATGATAATGGACAAACACCCCTTGCACATTTAATTGCAGAACACAGTGGCGAAATTTATTTTACAGAGATCGAGCATTTGTTATTGGATCATGGTGGGCAGGCATCCATAAACAGGCCATGATGAAGTTTTGAACTTCGAGCAGAGCCAGGTGAATTTATAAATTTTTCTGGAAGTCCAGTAGTAAATACATTAGGGTCTGTTGACATTTCAGATCTCGACGTCCCGCGGCTTGTCCGCGGGACGTCGGGCTTCGACAGGGCAAATGTCAACAGCCCCTAGGATAAATCCGCTGGTCGATATAACTTTTTAATTAAACGATTGGGTTCAAAGTCAATGTCTGCGCTGTCAGGCATTGCCAGTAAATCAACAATACTTTGATTTTTGTCAGTGATTTTTTGATACGTTTCAATGGTTAATAATACGTGGGCAAAATGCCCTCGATCAGTGATAAACACTGGCCCATTTATTGCCGCGCGCTTTGCTTTGCTCACGTTCTGATTGAACTCCCTGCTTGTAATCGTTGTGATACTCATAAGTACCTCGCCTGAGGTTGTTACTACATACACATTCAGTATAGCAAATTTCTTACATCAGAAAAGTCGCCACATCCTTCGCAAAATAAGAAATAATCAAATCTGCTCCAGCACGTTTAATGGCTATCAGACTTTCCAGCATAGCCTGTTCTTCATTAATCAAGCCTTGAGCGGCGGCGAATTTGAGCATGGAGTACTCTCCACTGACCTGATAAGCGCATAGAGGTATTTCAGGGAAGCGTTGTTTGACGCGATAGATGATATCAAGGTAACTCATGGCCGGTTTAACCATTAGCATGTCAGTTCCTTCTGCCACATCTAATGCGGCTTCCCTGATAGCCTCGGATGCGTTTGCAGGATCCATTTGATAGGTTTTTCGGTCGCCAAATTGCGGTGCGCCGAGTGCTGCTTCGCGAAATGGGCCGTAAAAGCTGGAACTATATTTTACTGCATAACTTAAAATGGCAACATCTTGATGATCCGCCTTATCCAAGGCATGACGGATTGCTGCGACCATGCCATCGGTCATGCTGCTGGGTGCTACCCAATCAGCGCCGGCATCTGCATAGCTGACAGCTTGTTCGCTCAGGCGTTGCAACGTTGCGTCATTGTCGATGGTTTCGCCGTGCAATACACCACAATGCCCGTGGTCGGTGTATTCACACAAACATACGTCGGCAATGATGACAATGTCCGAATTAATACTGCGGATTTTGCGAATGGCCTGTTGAATAATGCCAGTGGCAGCCAAAGATGATGTGCCTTCAGCGTCTTTATTAGCGGGAATTCCAAATAACAATACTGCTGGAATACCCAGATCGGTGAGGGATTTAATTTCCGCCGGAAGGCAATCCAGCGTCAATTGAAATTGACCCGGCATTGAGTTAATTTCCCGCTTTTCTTTCAACGTTTCACTGATGAATAATGGTGCGATAAATTGATCAACCGAGAGGCGTGTTTCTTGCAACATGGCACGCACTGTGGGGGTGCGTCGTAAACGTTTTAAACGGAGTGGGATGTTATTCATTATATGATATGCTCGTATTTTAATTATAAGTATAGTATCACGCAGGGCGGACATGTTGTAGGGGCGAGCGGCGCCGCATCATTACCCACATCTTTTGAAAAGCACTGAACAGTCCCCTCTCCCGCGACAGAAAAGCTTGTAAAAAAGAGCTGGTGAACGCGGGAGAGGGCTAGGGAGAGGGGGCAGTTCAGTGCTTTTCAAAAGATGTGGGTAATGATAAGGTAGCCGATCGCCCCTACAGCCGGTTCGCACAGACGGAATACAGGATCTCTGAACGTCAGAACAAGGAATGTTGTGTTAACAAAAAAAATTATAGCGGCGTTGTTGCTTGTTGTATGCACACCCGCTTTCGCTGAAAACGCATCAATTTCACCCGAAGCCGCAACCGGAGTACACCATAAACCGCTAATTTATGGTCGGCATGATATGGTCGTGACCAATAATCATTGGGCATCTCAGGCTGCCAGTCAAATTTTAAAACAGGGTGGCAATGCGGTTGATGCAGCAGTTGCTGCGGCCTTTGTTTTAGGACTGACTGAACCCAGTTCATCAGGTTTGGGTGGAGGAGGTTTTGCATTAACGTATGACCAATCCAAAAAACAGCTGAGAGCCTATGACGGACGAGAAATCGCGCCTGTAACGGCAACAGCAGACTTATTTGTGAATGCGAAGGGTCAACCCATGCCGTTTAAAGATGCCATGTTGAATTTCAAATCGGTTGGTGTTCCAGGCGAGGTGGCCATGTTATATAAAATGCAACGCCAACAGGGAGCATTGAAGTGGAGTAACGTTGTACAGCCGGCAATTGATCTGGCGATTAAGGGGTTCCCGATGAGTCCTCGCTTGCATGATTTGTTGGTCATGGATCGGAATATTTTGATAAAAAATCCGTATGTTAAGGTCATTTATTTTACATCGGCAGGGGATGTAAAACCCATCAATACGATGATCACAAATCCAGACTATGCTAACAGTTTGACCATTGTTGCAAAAAAACCTCGGGACTTTTATACCGGGAAAATTGGTCGTGATATTGTAGCAACAATCAACCAAGCGGCTGGGCATGACATTTACTCGATGATGGATTTGCGTAATTATTCGCCTCTCGAGGGACATGCCTTATGCAGCAATTACCGATCTGATACAATTTGTTCGACCGCCTTTGCTAGTGGGGGTGTCACGGTACTTGAGCTGATGAAAATTTACGCTAACAACTATTCTGGCAAAACGTATTCTGGTGGAAGCTGGATGTATCATTTTTTGGAAGCGGCCAAATTGGCTTACGCTGATCGTAATCAATACATCGCCGATCCTGCCTTTGTTCAGCAACCCTTGGATGGTTTGTTGGCAAACAAATATCTTTTACAGCGAAGCAAGCTGGTCACAGGCAAGCCGCTGCTCACGCCTGTTTTAGCGGGTAATCCAAAGGGTATTAATCCCAAATATGCACCCGATATGAGCCCTAAAGGACACGGAACGACGTCTCTTGCCATAGTGGATAGTCAAGGCAATGCCGTTTCAATGACATTGACGATTGAGCATCAATTTGGCAGCCATCTGTTTGTTGATGGATTCTTTTTAAATAATGAATTAACTGATTTTTCATTTTCAGCAACAGACCGACATGGAAAACCAGTAGCCAATCGTGTGGAGTCACTCAAGCGTCCACGCTCTGCCATTGCATCCGTAATGGTTTTTAACAAGAAGGGTGAATTAATTGTGATTTCGGGAAGCCCTGGCGGTAGTCAAATTATTTGTTATGTAGCCAAAAATTTAATTCAAATGTTGGACTTTAATAAAAATCCAGCTCAAGCCTCCGCATCAGGAAATCTGTGTGCGGCGAATGATACGCCTGTTATTGAAGCAGGCAGTGATTTGGTCGGTTATCTTAAGGCGTTAAATCAGAAAGGCCAGACAACAATTAACCAGTCTGAATTATTAAGTGGTGTTGTTAATATTAAACGGGCTAAACAGGGCGGCTGGTATGGCGCTGCAGATCCCAGGCGTGAAGGTGAAGCGATTGGAGGGTAGGTGTTGTAGGTTGGGCCTCGGCCCAACACAACCTACACTTGTTCCACACGAGCCAATTGTTGATTAGCCATGGTTAATACTTCAGCTGGAATGCCGGCAAGAGCCGCCACTTCAAGTCCATAACTACGGCTGGCAGGACCTGGTTCAACGTGATAGAGAAACGCGATGCTGCCATTTGCCAGTTTGGCGGCAAGGTGAACGTTGCGTATGCAGGGAAATTCTTGGGGCAGGGTGGTTAGTTCAAAATAATGTGTGGAAAACAACGTGTTAGCTTTTATGGTGTTGGCAAGGTATGCGCAGCAGGCATAGGCTAGTGCCATGCCGTCGTGGGTGCTGGTGCCGCGACCAATTTCGTCGATTAACACGAGACTTTCAGCAGTGGCTTGACGTAAAATGTGAGCCGTTTCGGTCATTTCAACCATAAACGTGGAACGTCCTGAGGCGAGATCATCACTAGCGCCAATACGGGTGAAAATTTTATCAATGGGCCCTAACCTTACATGCTGTGCGGGGACAAAACTGCCTATGTGGGCGAGCAATACAATCAAGGCATTTTGACGCATGTAGGTTGATTTACCCCCCATGTTTGGGCCGGTAATTAACAGGACGTGCTGTCCTGGTTGCAAACTGAGATCATTGGCAATGAATTTTTCTTGCAAAATTTGCTCAATGACCGGATGTCTTCCGGCTTGTATCGTAATACCAGCCTCTTCAACCAGCTCGGGGCAATGCCAGTGTAGAGAACTAGCACGTTCGGCAAGGTTGCTTAATACATCGATTTGAGCTGTGGCTTGCGCGATTTGCGTTAGTTCAGTAATGGATTTTTGGAGTTCGTTCAGCAGGCAGTCATATAGCCATTTTTCGCGCGCGAGTGCTTTGCTTTGTGCAGATAGCACGGTGTCTTCAAAGGTTTTTAATTCAGGGGTGATATAGCGCTCAACATTTTTTAACGTTTGTTTGCGTTGATAGTTAAGGGGCACTTTGTCTGATTGGGCACGGGATAATTCAATAAAATAGCCTTGCACACGGTTGTATCCAAATTTTAGCGTTGACAGGCCAGAGCGTTGTTTTTCCGCTTGCTCGAGTGCCATTAATTTATCTGTGGCATTTTCACTTAACTCTCGTAGTTCATCGAGTTCGTCATCAAAGCCTTTGGCAATCACGCCACCATCTCGAATCAGCATGGGTGGGTTGTCTACCAAGGCGTTGTTAAGCAGGTCGTGTAAAGATGGAAGGGGCGTTAATTGGTGGTGCAGGGTCGTCATCAAGCTGGCATGGTTATTTGTGATTGCAGCGTGCAGTTCAGGGAGCAAACTGAGGGTTTGGCGTAATTGCAACAAATCTCGAGGACGTGCGGATTTTAATGCAATTCGCGAGACAATTCGTTCAACATCACACACTTGTCGTAGCAGTGGATGCAAGGTAGCACTTTGTTTGTTTTTTAATAATTCGGTGATGGCTTGTTGGCGAAGTTGCAAGCTAGTACGCTGGCGCAATGGTCGGCCTAACCAGCGCTTTAATAAACGACTTCCCATTGCACAGGCCGTGTGATCAATGCTTGCAAGCAAGCTGTTATCACGCCCACCCTGATTGTTGGTAAATAATTCCAAATGGCGTTGGGTAGCGGCGTCCAGCTGTAAATAATCATGTGATTGTTCAAGAGTTATGAAGGTCAAATGTGGCAAGGCCTGGCGTTGAGTAATTTGCAAATATGCCAATAAACAGCCAGCAGCGGGAAAGGCGATGGGGTAATCTTGTTCTCCAAACGCAGTCAGGTTACTTACTTTAAATTGCTCACACAGTAAAAGACGCGCGCGTTTGTGATCAAAATCCCATTCGGGGCGGATTTTAATGGTGGACAGTTCACGAAGGTTGAGTTGCTCAAATGATTCCTGAAGCAGAATTTCTGCAGGTTGCAAACGTGTGATCTCGGCGAGAAGTTGATCCTTGTCTGCAACCTCTAACAAATGAAACCGTCCGCCACTTAAATCAACCCAGGCCAAACCAAATTGCTGACGTTTTTGGTATATGGCTAACAGCAGGTTGTCGCGTTTGGCGTCAAGCAATGCATCATCGGTCAATGTGCCGGGGGTAATAATGCGCGTGACTTCTCGGTCAACGGGCCCTTTGCTCGTGGCTGGATCCCCAATTTGCTCACAAATGGCAACGGATTCGCCCTTTTTAAGCAACCGTACCAAATAATTTTCCACTGCATGATAAGGGACTCCTGCCATAGGAATAGGCGTTCCTGCCGATTGTCCTCGATGAGTCAGCGTTAAGTCCAGTAGTTGAGCCGCGCGCTTTGCATCATCAAAAAATAATTCATAGAAGTCGCCCATACGATAGAGCAAGAGCATATCGGGATGCTCGGCTTTAATGCGGAGATATTGTTGCATCATGGGAGTGTGGTTTATTGACATGGCGATTCTAAGAGGTCAGTGAATTTGTCGGGATTCTAACAAATTAAGCTGGTTTGATATATACTTGATTATCCTCTTCAATTCGTGTAAATTTTTGAGAAGTTTGTTGGGGTGATTTTAATAAAAATAATTATGGAGAAGAGTATGAAAAATTTAGTCATGTTAGTCGTTGCTGCAATGACAGGTTTATTGCTTGTTGCTTGTGGTGAAAAAGCTGAAAAGAAACCAGAAAAAACTGAAGTTATCGTAGTAGCACCTGCTGCTGCACCTGCTGCTGAAGCCGCTCCTGCCGCTGAAGCTGCCCCTGCCGCTGAAGCTGCACCTGCTGCTGAAGCTGCTCCTGCTGCCCCTGCTCAATAATTTTTAAGTTATAAAAAAACCCGCACAAGTGCGGGTTTTTTTTGATCATCCGTCTTTGCGAGCAATTGAAAGTCTATTCTGGCGCTTCTGTCTGTTTCATCTCATCAATCAATTGCATCAACGCATAACATAATTGTTGTGTGCCTTCGCTACGAATTGCAGAAATCGAGAAAACACGGCCTTGCCATTGCAGTCCATCAATGATGTGCTGAATGGTTTGCTCACGAATGTCTTCATCAGGCAGCATGTCTATTTTGTTTAATACCAGCCAGCGTGGTTTATCTAGCAAAGCAGGATTATAGGCGGCCAGCTCATTGATGATGACTTTTGCTGATTCGATTGGATCGATCTCATCCAAAGGTGCAACATCAATAACGTGCAATAACACGCAGGTGCGCGACAAATGTCTAAGGAATTGGTGACCCAGACCCGCACCTTCCGATGCGCCTTCAATTAATCCCGGAATATCCGCCATCACAAAACTTTTATAAGGCCCAACACTCACCACACCGAGTCCTGGATGCAACGTTGTGAAGGGATAATCAGCTACTTTGGGTTTTGCGCTGGAAACAGCACGAATCAGTGTTGATTTACCTGCATTGGGTAGACCTAGTAGTCCTACATCAGCCAGTATGCGTAATTCAAGTCGTAACTGACGCACTTCACCGGGCTTGCCATTACTGGTCTGTCTGGGTGCACGGTTGACGCTGCTTTTGTAGCGCGCATTGCCTATGCCATGGTAGCCAGCTTGGGCGACCAGCAAACGAGTGCCCGCTTCGCGAATATCACCCAAAAGCTCGTCAGTATCTGCATCATAAACCAGTGTGCCAACAGGGATTTGGATAATTAAATCTTCACCTGCTTTACCTGCACAATTGGCACCTCTGCCACACTCACCGTTCTCGGCTTTATAGTTGCGTTTGTATCGAAAATCAACCAAGGTGTTGAGATCTTTGTTGGCTTCAAGAAATATGGAGCCACCATTCCCACCGTCACCGCCATCAGGCCCACCGAAGGGAATGAATTTCTCGCGGCGAAAACTAAGGCAACCATGACCACCAGTGCCTGCTTCTATTTTAATGATTGCTTCATCGACGAATCGCATGTTTGGCATCAACTCTTAAAAAAAAGCCCCGATAACGGGGCATATTGGGACGGCAATTAGGAACGTGTAGTTCCTTATCCTTCCTGAGATTCAATTTCAACAGGGTCAATCGTAACATATTTACGATTTTTAGGGCCCTTAACTACAAACTTAACCAAGCCCGTCAATTTTGCGAATAATGTATGATCGCGGCCAAGGCCTACGCCATCACCTGCGTGCAAACGCGTACCGCGTTGACGAACCAGAATTTCACCTGCATTTACGAATTGGCCACCTGAACGTTTCACACCAAGATACTTTGGTTTCGAATCGCGGCCGTTGCGCGTACTACCACCTGCTTTCTTATGAGCCATTAGTTATACCCTCTTACTTGCTGATCGCGGTAATTTTTACCTGTGTGTAATTTTGTCGATGTCCCATTTGTTTCATATGGTGCTTACGACGACGGAATTTAATGATTTTAATTTTCTTGTGGCGGCCATGCTCGAGGATTTCAGCGTGAACGACAGCATTTGCAATGAATGGTTTGCCGCAAGTGATGTTATCACCATCAGCTAACATGAGCACTTCAGAAAATTGAAAACTGCTGCCAACTTCTGCAGTGAGTTCCTCGAATTTAATGATATCGCCTTCCTGAACGCGGTATTGTTTGCCGCCTGTTTTAATTACTGCATACATAAACTATTCTCCAACGCGCCTGAGTGACTCGCCTAACTGGTTCAACAAAGTGACATATTCTATTAAAGTTCTCTTGCGACTTCAAGTTGAATTTAAATTATTGTATACTATGCCACCTTAACACGGTCTTTTTGTGTATATATTATACGATTAGTGTTTTATATGTTTAGCCCGGTCGCGGGGCTAATGGATTTATTTTATTCGGAGACAATAAATGTCATCAATTATGTTAGAAGCTGAAGCAAGAGCAGACAAAGGGAAAGGTGCGAGCCGCCGCCTGCGTCGTCTTGAAAATAAAGTACCTGCTGTATTATATGGTGGTGGAAAAGAACCACAAGCCATTCATTTGTTACATAACAAAGTAGTTAAAGCTCTGGAGTCAGAAAGTATTTATTCCAGTATTTTTAATTTAAGTGTTAATGGCAAAGTTGAACACGTAATTCTTAAAGATTTACAACGTCATCCTTACAAACCTGTGATTATGCACATGGATTTGCAACGCGTTTCTCCAAAAGATGTGTTAGTTAAAATGATTCCGTTGCATTTTATTAATGAAAAATTGGCCCCTGGTGTTATTGATGGTGGGTTGGTTAGTCACACGATGTCACAGGTTGAAGTTCGTTGCCAAGCTAAATACTTGCCTGAATTTATCGAAGTTGATCTGACCAGCATGAACATGAATGATGTGTTGCATCTGTCTGAGCTGAAATTACCGAAGAATGTTAAGTTAGCTATTGATCCAACAGTTGGCGATCATGATCATCCGGTTGTTAGTATTCATCTCAGTAAAGTTGATATCAGCGAGCTGGCTACTGAAGAAGCTGCTGAAGAAGTCATTGCAGATGCAGATGCAGATGTAGGTGCTGATGCAGAATCTGCGGATAAAGCGGCTGAATAAGTTTTTTCTCCATGTAGGTTGGGCCGAAGTCCAACCTACAATAAGAGTATTTATTTTTATGTCTATCAAACTAATTGTCGGGTTACGCAATCCAGGTGCCGCATACCAACATACGCGACATAATGCGGGAGGGTGGTTTGTTGAGACATTGGTGAAACAGAATAACACTGGCTTTAAGTCTGATAAAAAAATGCAGTCTGAATTAGCCGATTTGGATATACAAAATATTGCGTGCAAGGCACTTTTGCCCTTGACGTTTATGAATCATAGTGGTTTTCCAGTTCGATTGGTATGCCAATTCTACCGTATTGAACCGGATGAATTACTTGTAGTACACGATGAACTTGATTTGCCAACTGGTCGTATTAAATTAAAAACCGGTGGTGGTCATGGTGGCCATAATGGCTTGCGCGATATTACCAATCAAATAGGTAGCGCAGACTTTCATCGCTTGCGCGTAGGCATCGGACATCCTGGCCATAAGGATCTTGTACTGGATTATGTCTTGGGAAAGCCATCTCAACAAGATAGAGAACTGATTTTTGGTGCAATAGACCGTGGTGTGGCAGCTATTCCGACAGTCTTGACGGGTAACATGGCTACGGCGATGAATTTGATAAATATTTAGGGGTATGCAATGGGATTTAAATGTGGAATTGTGGGCTTGCCAAACGTGGGCAAATCCACCTTGTTCAATGCCTTGACGAAAGCGGGTATTGAAGCGTCAAATTATCCTTTTTGTACCATAGAGCCGAACGTGGGTGTTGTCACCATACCTGATCCGCGTCTGGACGCTTTAAGTAAAATTGTGAACCCGGAAAGGGTCGTGCCAGCAGTCATGCAGTTTGTGGATATCGCGGGTCTTGTGAAAGGTGCGTCTAGCGGAGAAGGGCTGGGTAATCAATTTCTCGCCAATATTCGCGAAACAGATGCTATCGCGCATGTGGTGCGTTGTTTTGATCATTCAGGAATTATTCATGTCGAAGGGCGCGTAGATCCACTGAGTGATATTGAGATCATCAATACAGAATTGGCGCTCGCTGATATGGATACTGTCGAGAGAGCTCTCAATAAGGCGGGTAAACTCAGTAAGAGCGGAAACAAAGACGCTATATTTGAACGGCAGGCACTTGAAAAAGTGAAAGCGCACCTTGATATGGGTAATCCTGTGCGTACACTGGATTTGTCTCCCGAAGAGGCCTTGGTCTGTCAACGACTATTCCTGTTGACCGCTAAACCGGTGTTGTATGTTGCCAATATTGCGGATGATGGTCTCGAAAACAATCCTTTGCTGGACGTGGTCATTACTTTGGCGCAGCAGGAAAAGGCCAGTGTTGTTGCCTTGTGCGCATCGACGGAATCAGAGCTGGTTGAATTGGATGATACTGATCGTCAAGAATTTATGGACGATTTGGGTCTGACTGAGCCGGGTTTAAATCGCGTAATTCGCGCGGGATATGAGCTATTAGGCTTGCAAACCTATTTTACAGCAGGAGTAAAAGAAGTTCGTGCCTGGACTGTAAAACGCGGTGCTACAGCGCCACAAGCAGCCGGGGTTATTCATACGGATTTCGAACGTGGATTTATTCGTGCGGAAGTGGTTGCGTATGATGCATTTATTAGCAGTGGTGGTGAACAAAAGGCAAAAGAAGCTGGGAAATTACGTCTGGAAGGCAAGACATATATTGTAAATGATGGTGATGTGATGCATTTTCTTTTTAATGTTTAATTGTAACCACACCTTACTATTTTTGTTGTTGCAGTAACCTCAGGCTTTCACGAGCTGTATTAGTCAGTACAGGAGCTGAAGGGGATTTGGGTGTGGTAGTTATATACTTTTCTGTGCTCACGGTTATCTTGATCGAAGCCAGCTGATGAATCCCTGCTTCACCGCGTAGTTTATCTCGCAACTCTGGAAGAGCGTAGCGTAATTGGGAGGCCCAAACGGGGTCGCTGGTTACCAATACCAGACAGCTGTTATTGAAACTGCCCACATAGCATTGTTCGCGCAATGTTTCAGGTAAATAACCATAAATTTTCGCGTTCAATTCCTCGAGTTTAATGGCGCGCTGACAGATATCAGCTAACTGGGTGTTTAGGCAACGCGTGATGTGGCGCATGTTATATTCTCGTTTATTATTCAGTTCCACATTCCTGACTATTGGTTTATTATATCATTATAACTCTTACTGGATTGACCCATGGCCGAAATAAACTCACCAGAATCATTGAATAATGAAAATAATATTGTATATCAGGCTCATCTTCACTTAATTCTGTTTTTATGGCCAGCATTATTGTTGTGCGTTACAGTTTATGTAGCCATTGCATTCCCTCAGCTGCATGTTCCATCCTACATTTTTGGCTTATGTTCGTTGTTGTGGCTGGTGGTTACCGGACTGACTTACCTGTCTTCTTATTTGATTATTAAAAATAAACAGGTCATATTATGCACCGGAATTTTGATGCGTCAAACCATTGATATTCCGTTAAGTAAAATTGAATGCATTGATATCCGTCAGTCGATAATCGGTAGTTTTCTGGATTATGGCTCTCTTGTGATTACCGGAACAGGGGGATCACGACAGGTTATTGATTATCTGAGTAAGCCTCTCACCTGTAGGCGATATATTGAGCAATTGATGCATGGGTAGCGCGTTCTAATATTGACTGGTTACCCGCAGGATCTCCGCCAGCGATGTATCTCCCAGTAATACTCGTTTAAACCCATCTGTGCGAATGCTGGGTGTGAATTTTCGCACCCAGGCTTCCATGCTTTGTATGCTGTCATTACGGTGAATCATGCTACGAAGTGTTTCATCCATGCTGATTAATTCGTAAATACCAGTACGACCTCGATAGCCTAAATGATTGCATTCATCGCAACCTTTGGGTTCATATACATTGGATACATCGGCATGGGGTTCGAGATTCATGAGCTCACGTTCATCCTGACGAAGTGTATGTATTGTTTTGCAATGCTTGCACAGTTTTCTTACCAAGCGTTGTGCTATCAGGCCCACAATACTTGATGATAATAAAAATGATTCAACACCCATGTCATGCAAACGGGTTAATGCTCCCAGTGCACTGTTAGTATGCAGCGTTGACAGAACCAAATGCCCCGTCAAACTGGCTTGAACGGCGATTTCGGCAGTTTCCAGATCTCTGATTTCACCAATCATAACTACATCAGGATCCTGACGTAAAATGGCACGTAATCCTTTGGCAAATGTCATTTGTACTTTGGAGTTGACTTGGGTTTGACCAATTCCTGGGAGATCATATTCAATGGGATCTTCAATAGTTAAAATATTTCTACTGACCTGGTTAAGTTCACTCAGCATCGCATACAGTGAGGTCGTTTTTCCTGAACCAGTGGGGCCTGTCACTAATAAAATCCCGTGTGGTTGAGCAATCATTTGACGAATGATCTGAAGAGCATCGTCAGGCATGCCCAATAACCCCAAATTCAGTTGAGCTGCCTGCTGATCCAAAATGCGTAACACAATACGTTCGCCATGATTTGAGGGCAGGGTGGACACACGGACATCAATATTATGTCCGCCAATGCGCAGCATAATACGCCCATCTTGAGGGATCCGTTTTTCAGCGATATCCAGTTTGGCCATGACTTTTACGCGTGAAATGACCAACGGAGCGATACCTCGCTGGATCTCAAGTATTTCTTGCAATACTCCATCCACGCGGTTACGCACCAACACACGATTTTCATACGTTTCGATGTGTATATCTGACGCTTTTTGTTTGATGGCTTGAGTAAATAGGGCGTTGAGTAATCGTATAATCGGGGCATCGTCTTGATTGTCCAGCAAATCCTCACTCGTCGGTAATTGTCCAGCCAGTTGCATAAGGTCAAGATTGTCCTCCATTCCTTCTGTAGCATCCAGAATGGACGATTGAGATTGGTACACGAGAGTTAATTGCTGTTGAAATTCCGCCGGGCTCACTTCCCGTAATCGCAATTCGCGTTGTTGCAATCGTTTGATCTCTGCAAAAACTTGCAAGGGTGTACGAGGTAGGTGGCAAATTAATACGGTTCCATCTGGTTCCAGCCCAACTGCAACTACACCCTGCTTTTTAGCAAAAAAGTAGGGTAATTGTTTTAAGCTTGAATCTTTCATTTTGTAGCCACAGTTTTCGCCGTATGACAAAATGGTTTCGGCAAAGCCGATTGATGTAATGGAGGAGCAACGGTTCTGTTAATGGTGGGTAGATATTGTTCTTGCATATGCGCAATATCAAGCTGATCCTGACGCATATGATTGTATTTTCCACCCGTCATTTGTACGACATCATGCTCGCTTCGTAATATATGCGGACGAATAAATACCATTAATACTTTCTTTTCATGGCTGACGCTGTTGCGTTGAAACAGGCGGCCAACACCAGGAATATCACCTAAAATGGGCAGGTAATTGCTGTTATTACCCACTTGATCTTGTGTTAATCCCCCTAAAACAATGATGTCGCCGCTTTCAACATGCACGGAGGTCACGATCGCACTGATGTTAAATGTAGGTGTTGTACCGTTAACGGCATCAGATGGTTCAAGTGTGTCGTTGCCTTGGTCTATTTGCATTTCAATGCCTTGGCCACGCGTGATTTGGGGGCGGATATATAAATGTAGTGCCACATTTACGCGGTTAAATGTGGTAAAAGGACTGCCGCTGGGCGCTGTTCCGTTGGCGTTGTTTGGGTAGGTTGAATTGGCAATAGACACCTGTTTGCCAATCAGAATTTTAGCTTGTCGATTGTCAAGCACCACAACGGATGGTGTCGACAGAATATTGGCTTTATGAGCTCGAGCTAGCGCATAAACCTGGGCTTGGAAGTTTTTAATGTTTGATTTGGAATTAATAATAGCAAAGCCGGGTCTGAAGCTCTCAGCAGCTCGGGTGGTTTC
Organism: Gammaproteobacteria bacterium; assembly: GCA_013289415.1. GTDB lineage: Bacteria > Pseudomonadota > Gammaproteobacteria > Legionellales > Legionellaceae > DDPF01. The sequence continues at coordinate 59,298 of JABDAB010000002.1, read as the reverse complement.
ATCAAGACTGCCCCACTCAACGCCCAAGCTATTAAAATCAGTTTCGTTTATTTCTGCGACCAGCGCTTCAATTAATAATTGAGCGGGTTTGATGTCCAGTTGATTGATGACTGATTTCAACGTGCGAATCAGCGTGACTGGTGCATTGATAATAATGGAGTTTGTATTAGGTTCGGCAATAATCTGTACGGTTGGTTTGGTGCCACTTTCACTTTGCCCGGCAACACCAGTCGTGTTGGGGGTTGCGGCAGGATTCACCGAGGTGTTGGCTGGTTGCCCACCGGTCGATGAGTCAGGAACGAGGCTTGCGGCAGGATTTGTGCTATCGAGAGCAGGTATGGTCACGGTACCAATGGTCGTGCCCACAGTCCCGCTGAAATTTGCCTGAGCAATGCCGGCTAGAATAGGTACTAAATCTTCTGCACGTAAATAGTTCAGATAAATGACTTGTGTATTGCCGTTCATGGTAGTTGAATTGGTCTTATCAAGACGAGCAATTAATAAACGAAGTCGAAGGCGTTCAGTTTTGTTGCCACTGAGTAGAATAGAGTTACTGCGATCATCCACGGCCATCATCGTTTGGTTTTGAGCTCCCCCTGCTGTTTTAACCAGCTCTTTCAAGGTGCTAGCTACATCCATCGCCAAGGCATATTTGAGTGGCACCATATCCACGCCATTTCCAGATGAGTTATCAACTTGGTTAATGATATCTGCTAACTGTTTAATATTATTGGCGCGTCCGGATAAAATTAGCATGTTGGAGGGTGCAAAAGCTGCAACACTACTCCATTGTGGCATCAATGGGCGTAAAACGGGTACGAGTTGTTCAGCGGGTGTGTACTTCACTGGAATGACTTGCACCAGCATGTCATCGCCGTGGGGAGGCGTTTTTATGCCAGATACATCGGGTGATAGTGTTCGTGCATCAATGTTGGGAACAATTTTAATAACCTTGTCGTTTGGAATAGCGCTAAAGCCTGAGACTTGTAGCATGGATAAAAAAACCTGATACAGTTCTTTGTCAGACAAAGGAGAGCTTGAAATAATGGATATTTTTCCCTGAACTCTGGGATCTATCAGAAAATTTTTGCCTGTTATTCGCGAAATTTCCGCAATCACGGCGCGAATATCGGCATCTCTTAAATTCCATATTTTAGGAGCTGGAGGTGGTGAAGTCGCGACATCGGGCGGCGATGCAGGTTGAGGAGCATCCTCTGCATGCAGTATCAATGAACATAACAATAATAAAATATAAAGCGCAGCAATTTGCATTAAACAACCAACAAAGAATCATTACTTGCGACATGATAACCAAATTTGGTGAGATGCAATAGTGTTTTTTTTTATTTTGTAACTGACTTGTTTGTATGGTGGCTATGGGTAGACTCGAACTACCGACCTCAGCATTATGAGTGCCGCGCTCTAACCAACTGAGCTACATAGCCAAAAGAAGGCGTGATTTTGGCTTTTTATGTGATAAATGTCAAGACTGAAAGGTCATAAATTTAAAAAAACCGAGTGGTGCAATATTACAATTGGAGTTTGGACAAAGCCACATGCAAAAACACGCATGTGGTTTGTCCAAATATGGCCGTTCTTTGCTACGGAGCGACTAGAGGGGTTGAGTATAACCATGCATCATCGGGAGATGTTCCTTGTGGAGGGTCATTCCAACTAAATTCCAAACGGACTGGCAGGATTATAACGTGGTGTCGGAATAAGATCCTCTGCATCATAGAAATCACGATCATTGGCTTCAAAAGCAGCTTTCAAAGATACAAAAGCTTCAGAAGTGTGAAAAGCGTCAAAAGCCTCAAAAGCTTCATTTTTATTGAAGCTAGCATGGATGTGCGGTCTAGATTCATCCTTCAAATACCCAGCAAACTCAATTGGTTCCTTGTTAGAACCCCTGCACATATCTACCAGTGTAGCAATAGAACGAGTAATGAGTGCTGTGATTTCTTTAAGAAGATTTAAAATGAAAGCACCAGAAAAATATATTGCTGCGGTCGGGAGTTTTACTAGTCCTGATAAGGCATTGTCACAGGCATTTTCCCAGCGGCCATTAATCAAATCAACTATAGATGCAAAAAGATGAGTAGGAATTAACAACATCGTGCTTAATGCAGCTTGAAGTTTCAGGGCAGGCAAGAGTCCTGTGGCTATTACGGCCTGTTTTATTCCCATTTTTTTATTAAAAGGAGTAAAAAAACCAGGGTTGCTAGAGCTTTGGTTAAGAGCCCAGTCAGTCGAAAGGCCACCACTGCGTGATAGACATTTCAATTGGGTTTTTTCTTCTTTTTGAAGCTGTTTAATGGAATCATTAATAAATTCAATCATAGATTATCTCCAGTTATTTAAGTAAAGGGTGACTCTTCTCGTTTTGATAGGGTGTAAATATGAGGAACACCAGGTGATGTTCCTCGAGCAGAGCATTGAACTTACAGATTATGCGCGCAAGTTGTAAGAACCACGGATTTCTGCGGGTACTGGTGTGTCTGTGCCATGTTCAGCATCAGGTAATACATTTTTTATGGGGGAATTCGCATTGACATTGCCAGCTGCACCGTGACACATGTCTACCAGTGTTGCAATTGAACGAGTAATGAATGCAGTGACTTCTTTAAGAAGGTTTAAAACGAAGGCACCAGAAAAATATACCGCTTGGGTAGTAAATGCTAATGCCCCCATACCCACGCCGGAGGCTGCCTTCCAATCACCTGCAAAGGTGGCACTTACAGCGAATAACAACATGCCAGGCACTGAGATGGCTGCTACTAAAGCAGTTTGAAGTTGCAGAGCAGGCAAGAGGCCTATGGCAATAGCAGCCTGTTGCATTCCGAAGGGGGTTTCTTGAACTTCAACTTCTTCACCCAAATCGTCTGTAACTGACACTTTTTGATTAAAAGACGTAAAGAAACCGGGGTTTGTTTTGCTGTGGTAAAGAGCCCAGTTGGTTGCAATACCATCATTATTAGATAAAGTTTGCAAATGACTGCAGTCGTTTTCGTCAATCTGTGCGATCGTTTTTTTTATAAAATCAGACATCTATGTTCTCCAGTTAAAAAAACTCATTGTACTTATGTTGATCACTGGTGTCAACATTAAGTCAAAATTATTGTTTTACACTCGATTCCGCAGTTTACAGTCTATAAGCAGGCAAAGCGAAGCAGTTCAATTAGTTCGTGGATTTTATCTTCTTGATAGGGTGTTGTGGTTTGTGAGGCTTGCCAAATACCATGTGGCCAGAGCATATCATGAGTAAAGCGTGCGATTACGTGGATGTGTAATTGGGGAACCATGTTACCCAGTGTTCCTACGTTTAATTTATCGGGTTGAAAATGAGCTTTGACGATGGATGATAGTCGGCTGATTTCATCTATCAGGGTGTGTTGTAAGGCTTGGGGTAACTGATCGATGTCCTGAATGTTGTCTTGTCGAGGGACTAGAATAAACCAGGGATAATTGGCGTTATTTTTCAGAAAAACGCGGGATAGAGGCCAGTCGGCTAGGGTAAAACAGGTTGAGGTGATTCGGGGGTCTATTGAAGTGTTCATGGAAGTTCCCTAAAAGGCCAGCTTAAAATCCTGCCAATATTTATTATACAAGGCAATGGTCTCTTCCCCCACATCACGCTGAACGTGCGCACGTGTCATCATTTCATCAGTAGGATAAACCGTAGTGTTATTGCGAATATTCGCAGGAAGTAACATTTTTCCGGGAAGATTGGTAATCGCATGGCCTTCTATCATGGCAATTTTTGCTGCTGTTTCAGGCTTGAGCATGTAATTTATAAATTGATAAGCCTCATCGGGGTGTGGTGAATTCACCGGCATGGCTAGACAATCAATCCAAATGACAAATCCATCATTCGGGTATACAAAATCTATCTGACTGTTTTCCGCATGGGCTTTAAATGCATCGCCATTCCAAGCTGAACCTGCGATCGCGTCTTCATCAATGATAATCGCTTGAATCCCGTCGCTGCCAAAAAGCTTGATATTGGGAATCAGGGTCAGTAATTTTTGATATGCGGTTTGAATGTGAGCAGGATCGGTGTCGTTGGGTGAGTAGTTTAAACTCATGAGTGCTATGGCAAAGACTTCGCGTGGATCATCCAGTAACATCAATTGTCTGCGCCAGTGACTATCCCATAGTGCTGACCATGTTCGAGGGGGTTCTTTAACCCAATGTTGATTATAAAAAATGCCGGTAGCACCCCAAATGATGGGTACGCTGTATTGATTGCCTTTGTCATACTCGTTTTGGGTAAAGCGGCGCTCAAGATTGTTGAGATGAGTGAGTTTGCTGTGATCCAGTTTGATTAGCATACCCTGTTTTTGCATGCGTTCAACAAAATAGGCCGATGGCAGTATTACATCATATATGGATTGTTGGCTTGAACGCAGCTTGGCATACATGATTTCGTTGCTGTCGTAGGTGGAAAAATTAACACGGATGCCGGTTTCACGCTCAAATTGTTGTATCACGCTTTTGGGGATTTCTCCACCCCAGGCATATACGTTCACAACCTTGCTGCTGGCTAATAAGGTATTGGATATTAGCATGCAAAAAAACAGGATACATGTATATATATAGGTCATGTGGATTTCCGTGATAAACGCCAGGACAGGATAACCAATACCATGGAGATTAGAAATGTCACTGTGCACAGGGCATTCAATTCAGGCGTGACACCCGCTCTAACGAGTGAGTAAATGGTTAAAGGTAAAATATTGAAGTCTGGGCCCGCGACAAAGTAGCTGATAATGACATCATCAAATGACAGTGTAAAACATAATAAAAAAGCGCTGGATATCGCTGGCCATAATAAAGGAAACAATACCCTTGTTAACGCAGTCAATCGACTAGCACCCAAATCCAGTGCACTGGCATAAATATTAACGTCCAAGGTGTGAATGCGACTGTTGATAGTGAGGATCACAAATGGAATACAAAAGGTAATGTGTGCGATTAACAAACTGAAAAAGCCTAATGGGGTCGAGGTGATATTGAAAAAAATCAACAGTGCAACGCCTAAAACCAAATCGGGAATAATAATCAGCAATAACAATGTTGCATAAAATGAGCGGTAGTATTTGTAATTGGGGTGTAAAAACAAATATACGCATGCAAATAATCCCGTCACAGTTGCTATCAATGAGGCAGTAAGACCCAAATATATAGAGTGGAACAGTGCCGACCAAAGACCTTGATCACGCATCAGTTCCCGATACCAGTGCATTGAAAATCCATGCCATTGCAATGAAAATCGCGCGTTATTTACGGAATAAAGGATCAATACAAAAATGGGAAAATATAATAATCCATAAACCAGTAGCATGTAGCATTTTTGTGTGAGTGATTTCAAATATCCTCCTTACGTTGTCGCCGTAAGAACCACAATACCAAAATCAGCGTCGCCGTTAGCACAATACTGGTCGCCGAGCCCTGAGGCCAATTCTCCAGAACCAGAAACTGATTTTGAATCATGTTGCCTAATAATATGGAGCGAGCACCACCTAGTACATTGGGAATATAAAATAGCGTCATGGCCGGCAACAATACCAGGGAGCAACCCGAAATAATGCCGCTGGCAGTATTGGGTAAGAATACGCGAAAGAAAATGGATAATTTGCTGGCACCTAAATCTTTGGCGACTTCAATTAGCCTGAAATCAAAGCGCTCCATGTTGGTAAAAATAGGCAAGACCATAAACGGAAACAGCGTATAAACAAGCCCACTGATCACCGCGAAATTTGAATACAGTAACGACAGGGGATGATCAATCAGGTGCAATTTTAGCAGAATGGCGTTTAATATCCCGTTTAATTTTAAAATGGCTATCAAGGCGTAGGTGCGAACCAATGAGCTGGTCCAGAAGGGGATGATGATTAGCAGCAATAAAACAGATTGATATTTTGATTTGACTAATAAATAACTGAATGGATAGGCCAGAAAAAGGCAAGTGCCGGTAGTTAGAAATGCAATCACCAGCGAACGTAAAAATACATTGGCAAACTGCCACGACAGCAGAGCGCTGTAATTGTTGAGTGTTAACGGCAGGGATACGAGATGCGCACTGTCTCTGGATAAAAAACTGGCTATAAAAACAAGGGCGAGCGGAAGCAAGCTAAATAAAAACAGCCAAGTATAGACGAAATAAATGGACAGAGGCTTAGTTTTCATGAGGGAGCAATACTTCCCAGCCGGTTAACCAATGAACCCAAACCGTCTCATTCGGCAAATATTCCAGTTTGTCATCATCTTCATCAAAAAATTCAGATGCATTGATGATTTTCCCTGAGGGCAACGCGACAGTCAGATCAACTGTTGATCCTTTATAAATAATATCAACTATTTTGCCGGGCAACATGCCTTTTGTGTCAGGAATTTCGGTTTCGCTCCAAACACGAATATCCTCTGGACGCACAATCAAATGCAACTCATCACCTACGTTATAATTACCGGTGTTTTTACAGTGCAGAGTAGTTGATTCGATTTCGGTGATCAATTCTTTCGTGCAAAGGCTTTGAACCTTAATTTCAAAAATATTGGCTTCACCAATGAATGTGGCAACATGCAAATTACTCGGGTTTTCATAAATATCGCGCGGCGTACCGATTTGTTCGATATGGCCTTGATTGAAGACAACAATTCGATCAGACATTGATAGTGCTTCTTCTTGATCGTGAGTGACGAAAATAAATGTCATATCCAGCGTTTTTTGTAATTGTTTGAGTTCGTATTGCATGATCTTGCGTAGACGGTGATCCAATGAGCTTAATGGCTCATCAAGGAGCAGTACTTTCGGGCGATTGATAATGGCCCGCGCAATAGCGACGCGCTGTTGCTGACCACCGCTTAACTGCTTAATGTTACGTGAGGCAAACGATCCCAGTTGAACCAGCTGGAGTGATTCATTCACGCGTTGCTTTACTTCATCGTCATCAATCTGTTGGCAGCGCAAGGCAAAGGCAACATTTTCAAATACGGATAAATGCGGGAATAGAGCATAGCTTTGAAAAACAGTATGCACATCGCGTTTTTGCGGAGGCAGATGGTTGACGCACAGGCCATTAATATAAATTTCACCTGAAGACGGTTGTTCGAAACCGGAGATCATACGCAGCAGCGTGGTTTTTCCGCAGCCTGAAGGACCTAGCAGGGTTAAAAACTCTCCGGGCTGCACGGAAAATGAAATATCATTTAAAATAGCCAGCGAGTTATATGATTTACAAACGTTTTTTATTTCAATTAATGGAATCATATTAGTATATTAGTATATTAGTATTAGTAGGTAATAATTGGCTGGACGGGGGTAAGACTACAAACATCAGAAACCCCACCATTGTTACAGATAACCAAGCCTTGTGGATCAGTCTTGAAAACACCACCTTTCCATAAACAGCAGCCTCTCAGTTCCTGTAGATTCATCACGGCATGACGTGTGCAATAACAGGCAGAATACTCACCGTTTTTACATACCAAACGTCCTGCAGAAGAATCGCAGTATTGAACTCCGCCCATGCTGCCGCAGCAATTGTCGCAATTATTGCCGCAATCAGCATATACGGCAGTACAAGACATACAAAACAGCATGAGGCTCGCGAGAAATGTGGACAAACATTGAGAAAGAACTTCGCACAGCCAACCCCTCATCCGCCCTTTGGGCACCTTCTCCCCATGTCTGGGGAGAAGGGAATAAGGAAAGAAGCTCTTTATGAAGGCTAAACGATATATTGAATGCATGATTTCATCTCATTAAACTATATTAAGAAGCATAGCACATATAATGACTAATCGCTGATTCAATCTATAGGTAATGCTTCAGCCAATGCCAACTCCACCTGCACTTCATGATTCTCCAATTCAACCGATTCAATTTTTTGAAACCGTTGGGATATTTTTTTCGCCGAGGTATTCACTTCATTCACATCCTGATGCGCCAAATCCATGTGTCTGGTCAATTTATCCATGCGTTTTTCAAAACGTTGAAAATCATCCGCTAGGGCGTGCAAATGCTTTTGAATGATATGCACCTGTTTACGGGTTGCATCATCTTTTAGTACGGCACGGGCTGTAGTGAGGACAGCCATTAATGTGCTGGGCGATACCAACCATACTTTGAGGCGCTGTGACATGGCGATGACTTCAGGATAATTTGAATGAACCTCGGCAAAGATGGCTTCCGCCGGAATAAACATGACGGCACCGTCGGTTGTTTCATTGGGAATAATATATTTTTCGGCAATGTCTTTGATGTGTTTTTGTAAATCCTGTCGAAATTGTTGTTGGAGGGATTTTCTTTCGACAGACGATGGATTTGTATTCATCAGTTTTTGATAGGTTTCCAGCGGAAACTTTGCATCAATCACCACGTTGCCCGTGGGTTCTGGTAAAAACAAAATACAATCGGCACGTTTTTTATTGCTGAGCGTGTATTGCATGCTGTAATGACTGGCGGGGATCATGTTGGCGATTAGGGCTGCCAATTGCACCTCGCCAAAAGCACCACGGGCACGTTTATCAACCAGAATATCTTGCAGGCTAACAACATGACTGGATAATTCCGTAATTTTCTTTTGTGCTTCATCAATGATGGTCAAACGCTTCACCACGTCAATAAATGTGGAAGAGGTTTTTTCAAATCCTTCGGTCAGTCGATGATTGACCTGCTGAGTCAAGCTGTGCAAATGAGTCCGTATTTCCTCAGTTAAAGATTGCAAATGAGACGTGAGGGCGGTTGCATGCTGTTGAAAGCTATGCCCGATTTGCTCACGCACATCATTCATTTGTCGCTGCACGGTCTCTGATATCAACTGCTGGCTGCTTAAATGGCCCTGAGTAATTTTTTCATGGATGCCCTGTTGTCCGGATTGAAACAGGTGTTGTAATTCAATATGCACATGATGCAGTTGTGTGCTCAATGCCTGTTGTAATTTTTCATGGTACAGCTCGGCTTGGACACGATGATGGTTTTGGCGGCGTAACAGCCAGAGCAGAAGTAGAGTTTGCAAGGCAGCTACGCCGCCTGCGATCATGAGCAATATGGGTAAATCGGGCATGTTTAATCTGATAAGTTTGAGAATGAGGATAGTAGTATATAGTAACGATAGCCCTGTTTGCGAATTAAGACCTGGTAGTCGAAATTTGTAAAGTGCAAGTCATGTACTAAAATAAACCAGTATATCAACAGACGCGCGCCCTTTACTTTACTTTAATTTTGCAACTTCCTTTATGCGTTCAATCGACAACTTCATAACAAACGCTACTTGGTCCTCTGGCATGCCAGTAGACAGTAAATTTTTGATTATTTTTACTTGCTCCTCGCTCCGTCCTTCTTCCAATGCATCTTTACGTACGGTGCTTTCCACGCGTACAGCGTCCCAATAACGATCATAAGCTTCAAGCTCGACTGGTGTGTACGCTGCTTCTTGAGCAAGCTCCATGGCTTTTACTAAAGAGGGATTTTCACTAAATTCTTTGGGCACATCGGTCAGCTGCTCATTCACTTCCTGTAAAAAGCGTAACCATAAAACGCCCACTTTTTTATCCTGCCAGGTAGCAGGCTTGAATTTGGGAAGCTCAAGAAATACCAATTCTAATCCATCCAAGATTTTGTTATGGTTTTTGACATTGATGGTTTTGTAATGATGGAACCATTCGTCGGATTCTTTATCAAAAACAGCATTAATAATGCCTAATCCATAAACAGGACATAAGCTTTGGTAATCTTCACCGGCCATTAACTGCTGCACATATGCTCGAGACGCACCAAACAAAAGACGCTTGGTAAAACTGTCACTCCACTGCATTTGCATTTCAACGATAAAAATGCGCCCGTTTTTGTCTTTGCATTTAACATCCACAATGGTATTTTTCATGGTTGGAATTCGCGGGCTTTGTTCTGGCGTTAAATATTCCAGTGTTTCAATAGGTTCTGGCAGGGGCAGGACGCTATTAAGAAAGCTTTTGATCAGGTCAACGTTATTGCCAAAGATTTTTTTGAAAACAACATCCGTTTTTGGATCTAAAAATCGAGAGGGCTTGAGCATGCTATAACCTGATTATTTCTTGTGAATGGCGTAAGTATATCATGATGCTTTGATTCAAGCATTAATCTCATCTTGGCCCCCAGGGCTACCGCACGTGTGCTTAAATACCAAGCAACAACCAATTGATTTACAAAAATAACTGCTAACCCACTCGGGCAAGGGCACGCTCACGGGCGCGGGCACGTGAGCGTGCCCCTGCCCGAGTAGTTTCTAAAAAAATCACAAAAATATTAATCAGAATTAACCGTATTAAAGACTACATATTTGGGCATAATTCGCTCCGCACAGATTCACCGAGTTATGCTTAATTGTAGTACATTCCGACAGGGATGCTACCCGGCTTTTATTTTAAATTGTCTCTCTAAATTCAATTCATCACTCAAATAAAGCATCCATTTTAATTTGCCCATCTACAACCTCCAAGTAGTGTTGATCCATCTTCACCCCATATGTGGTGATCATTGTCATAAACAAGGTTTTTTTGGTGCCGGTTTTTTCTTTAAAACAACTTTTCTTTCTTCTAAGCACTTGGGCATAAGCTTTGCTAATCAGAAACTCATCATCATAGAACTTAATTTCACACAAATTTATACATTTATCGGCTCTATCAATAACCAAATCGATTTGAACACCTTCATCAGGATCAGCTTTTAACGGTAAATGACGCCACCCAGACTTAGCCTCAGCAACTACCGTTATTTCCAATGCTCGCAAAATATCACGATAATGTAAAAAACAAAGGTTTTCAAATGCATATCCAGCCCAAGTATTGTAGCTTGCAGAGCCTTTTTTTCTCATCCAAAAATGCTCACTAAACTCTCCTTTCCCTTCTACCCACTTCAAATAAAACAGTGTAAATCCATCGATTAATCGATATCGCGCATCTTTTTTATTTTTCCCAAAATCATGAACTCTGTGCACAAAACCACAGTTTTCAAGCTCTTCCAGTACAAGAACTGCCCCTCCACCAGGACTCATATTTTTAACTTTATTGAAAATATCCGTTTGAGTCAGCCCCTGTCTCGTTTGTGCCAAAAGTTTTATTACATCAATGTGTTTTTGCGGATTGTTATATAGTGAATCAAATAAATTACGGAACTCTGAAAGCAAGGGAGCTTGATTTGCAAAAAATAAATCTGATATAACTTGAGAAGAAGATTTACCTTTAGAAACTAAATTCAAATAATAAGCCACCCCTCCCAATGCCATATAAAGATCAATTATCTGCTTCTGCTCTAAATGCACACCAAGAGCATCCAAATACTGCTTGGTTTGCTTTAAGGTAAATGGCATCAAATTAACCGGGGACTGAGTAAGCCTGTTATGTAACCCGCCTTTATTCGAAATTATTTTCTTTATCATCCATTCTGCGGCTGATCCGCAAATCACAAGGATAATATTTTCTCGTGACGACATATATCTATTCCAAAAAAGATCTAGCGCCTCCAAAAATCCGGATTTCCTGGAAGCTAGCCATGGCAATTCATCAAAGAAAATAATCATTTTTTTGGATTCATCTGTTTTTTCAATTTCCATACGTAAAATATTGAGTGCGTCATCCCAATCTTTAGGAGGAGGTATACGGTCTCCTCTTAAAAAAGTATCCGAATATACAGTAGAAAAATTTTTAAGTTGTGAAGATTTTGTAGCATCTTTGATACCTGTAAGCTCAAAATATATGCCTTTATCTTTGAAAAACTCTCGAATTAAGTAAGTTTTACCTACTCTTCTTCTTCCATAGATTGCAAGAAACTCTGGTTTTTTGCTTTCGAAAACATTGTTTAAAAATCCAACTTCCTTTTCTCTTCCAACTATAGCCATTTGATTCCTTTTATCGTTTTCTACTCGTTAAAAATTGTAGATATCTCGCAGAAAGTGTCAAAAATACATGGATTATGCGGAGTATATCCATATATATAGCATAATCAAATAAATAATGGTAGTTTATGCGGAATATAGTCTCATACAGTTCGAGCACATCTTGCCATCGTGGTGGGCATGCTACGTATGTTCATACCCTACTCAAACTTCCTACGCGCTCAGACCCCATTTATTGGGACAAGTTGCATGAGTCTTTTTTCATGCAGCTTGTCCCAACTCCAAAGATAGCGCTATAATTGCAAAATTTTGCAAGTAATAAAAGGCTATTCATGAATACTTCCCTGTATGAAATTGCTGCCCTGGTTCAGGGCGTTGTAGTAGGCGATGAGAAACGCATGGTTTCTGCTCTGTCTCCGATTGATAATGTTATGGACAACGCGCTGATCTTTGCTGAAGGTGCGGACAATTTGAAATTGGCAGAAGCCTCCAATGCCGCTGCGATTTTAGTTGCAAACGACGTCATGCGTGTAGACAAACCTATTATTCAGGTTGCTAATCCGTTTAAAGCCTTTATTCAACTGTTACGCCATTTTTATCCTGAACACAAACCTACTATGGGTATTCATCCAACCGCGGTCATTGCTGATGATGTAATCTTAGGTAAAAATCTCTCGATTGCCGCTTTTGTGGTTATCGAATCAGGTAGCAAAATTGGCGACAATTGCGTGATTAAAAGCCATGTACATATCGGTCACCATGTCACGGTTGGTGAGAATACGACCATTCATCCGCATGTTACTGTATATAACAACTCTATCATTGGTTCGCGAGTTAGTATTCATGCCTCAACAGTCATTGGCTCGGATGGCTTTGGCTATACATTCGAAAATGGCAAGCATGTCAAAGTGCCCCATGTTGGTCATGTCATTATCGAAGATGATGTGGAGATTGGTGCAAATTCCGTGATTGACCGTGCAACATTGGGTGCCACAGTGATTGGTGAAGGCACAAAAATTGATAACTTGGTACAAATTGCCCATTCAGTAAGACTGGGCAAACATAACATTCTGTGTGCCTTCACGGGCATTGCTGGCAGCACGACCAGTGGGAATCACGTGATTTTTGCAGCCAACGTGGGCGTCAGCGATCATGTCCGCATTGATGATGGTGTCATCCTGGGTGCACGTGCTGGTGTCCCATCCAAAAAGCATTTAAAACAAGGTAACATCTATCTGGGCAGCCCTGCACGTCCCAAAGATAAGGCAATAGAACAGGAGCTGGCAACAACGCGCATCCCATTCATGCGGAAAAACATCCGTGCTTTGAGCGAAAAAGTGGCTCTATTAACCAAAAGGCTAGCGCAGCTTGAAAACGATAAGAGCAAGGCATGACCAAGCCACTGATTCTGGTTGATGGGTCATCGTATTTTTTCCGTGCCTTTCACGCATTGCCACCCCTGACAAACTCCAAAGGACAGCCCACCGGCGCTATCTATGGCGTTGCCAATATGATTAAGCGCCTGGCTAAAGATTACGAATCAACACAAATTGCCGTGGTGTTTGATGCCAAAGGCAAAACCTTTCGTGATGAATGGTACCCAGCCTACAAAGCTCACCGTCCTCCCATGCCCGTTGAATTAAGCAGTCAGTTTCAGCCCCTTCTCAATGTATTGGGTGCAATGGGTTACCCTCTGCTGATCATCGACGGCGTAGAAGCGGATGATGTCATTGGCACCCTCGCGCGCCAAGCAACAGAAGCCGGCCTTCCCGTTGTCATTTCAACCGGTGACAAGGACATGGCTCAACTGGTCAATGAGCATGTGACCCTCGTCAATACCATGAGTCGCGAAAAACTGGATATTGCAGGTGTTGAGGGAAAATTTGGAGTCAAACCTGAACAAATCATTGATTATTTAACCTTGGTAGGTGACACAAGCGACAACGTGCCAGGAATTAACAAATGCGGCCCTAAAACAGCCGTTAAATGGTTAGCTCACTATCACACGCTGGATAATTTGCTAGCGGATGCTGATAGTATTCCAGGCAAAATTGGCGAACACTTGCGTGCAGGGATACCCCACTTGCCATTATCCAAAAAGCTGGTCACGATTAAAACCGATGTTGAATTGCCCGTTTCATTTATCGAGCTGGCCCAACTGCCTGAAAATCGTGAACAATTGACGGAATTATGCCGGGAATATGAATTTAAAAACTGGCTTAAAGATCTGCTAAATCAACCGGAGCTTCGTACAGACAACCCCTCATCCGCCCTTCGGGCACCTTCTCCCCATGCTTGGGGAGAAGGGAATATGGCTTATGAAGTCATTACCGAAAAGGCCGAATTTGAACGATGGCTTGAACACTTGCAGGCCTGCTCATTATTTTGTGTCGACACTGAAACAACCAGCCTAGATGCAATGTGCGCCGAAATTGTCGGCATTTCACTAGCCATTGAGCCAAGCCATCCTGCATACATCCCCCTAACACACGATGATGGCAGCACACAACTCTCACGAGACTATGTATTAACCGCTCTCAAACCGATATTGGAAAACCCGAATATTGGCAAAGTGGGTCAAAATCTGAAATATGATTACAACGTGCTTAAAAATCACGGCATCACGCTGCAAGGGATCCAGTTCGATACCATGCTGGAATCGTATTTGCTCAATAGTACCGCCACCCGCCATAACATGGATGCGCTAGCGTTAAAATATTTGGGCCATAAAACCATCAGTTATAAAGATGTAGCCGGAACAGGTGCAAAACAATTGCGTTTTGATCAGATCCCGGTCGACAAAGCAGCACCTTATGCGGCTGAAGATGCCGAAGTAACACTTAAACTTCATCAGCTTCTATATCCCCTGCTGGAAGAACCCTTGAGAGGCGTATTGCACGACATCGAAATGCCTCTACTCGTAGTGCTTGCTGAAATCGAACGACATGGGGTGTTAATTGACGAGGCGTTACTGCAGAAGCATGGTATACGCTTGAAGGCTCGTATTGTCGAACTCGAAAACGAGGCGTATCTTTTAGCAGGGAAACCCTTTAATCTGAACTCACCCAAACAGCTGCTGGATATTCTTTTCACAGAACAACAATTGCCTGTGTTGGCCAAAACTCCCAAAGGACAACCATCAACAGCCGAGTCTGTGTTGCAAGAGCTGGCATTTGATTATCGGTTGCCTGCTGTAATTTTAGAGTACCGTGGTTTAACAAAACTGGTTTCAACGTATATTGATGCTCTGCCCAAATGCATCAATCCCAACACGCAGCGCGTACATACCTCGTATAATCAGGCTGTAGCTGCGACAGGCAGGTTGTCTTCCAGTGAACCCAATCTACAAAACATCCCGGTACGCAGTGAGGAAGGTCGTTTAATCCGACGCGCATTCGTCGCACCTCCCGGGCATGTCTTGCTCACTGCAGATTATTCGCAAATTGAATTACGTATCATGGCGCATTTATCACAAGATGCCAATTTGCTCAAAGCCTTTGCCAATGGCTGGGATATCCATGCAGCAACCGCCAGCGAAATTTTTTCAGTGGATTTAGCGGATGTGAGCAAAGAGCAGCGACGGCGATCAAAAGCCGTCAATTTCGGCCTGATTTACGGCATGTCAGCATTTGGCCTGGCAAAACAACTGGGTGTGGAAAGAAAGGATGCACAACTGTACATCGACCTCTATTTTCAGCGCTACCCAGGTGTACTGGACTATATGGAGCGCACACGCAAACAGGCACATCAGCAAGGGTATGTAGAAACGCTGTTTGGTCGCCGGCTGTATTTACCTGAAATCAACGCCAGTAACATGATGCGGCAAAAAGCTGCAGAACGCACCGCCATCAATGCTCCCATGCAAGGCACAGCAGCGGATATTATTAAAAAATCCATGCTAGCTGTAGCCAGTTGGCAACGTGCACAAGCCCGTCCTGAAGCACGCGTAATCATGCAAGTGCATGATGAACTGGTGTTTGAAGTCCATGATGATGCAATTGAGTCCGCTCAAGAAACCATTCGTAGACTGATGGAGCATACTGTGACGTTGTCTGTGCCGCTGTTGGTATCGATAGGTATTGGCCAAAACTGGGATGAGGCACATTGAGAGAACATTGCCCATTAACACTGTAATAACTTGAGTCCACCGTTGTGTAATTAACACTTCCATCTTTCATGTACTACAATAAAAGCGTTAGGTATATTTTATTGTCATACAAACGGAGGATAAAACATGACGGACAACAATGAATCATACTCATCCGGCTCAACAGATCTTCGCAGCCCAGCTCAAAAACAACATGATCTTAAAATTAAAAAAAAGGCCGCATTCCGAATAAAATGCAGACGGCAAAGGCACCATGATCAAATTAAAAGACGCAAGCATGCCAATTTAATATACCTTCTCAAAATAAACACAACCACGCGCCTCCAAGATAGCAGAGCTACATATAAAACCAATATACATAGCCTATTTTATGCAAAAGCAACACGAGATGCTGAATTGGTGGCGATTAAGGCACTAATGCCTCGTCAACATTAAACCTGGAAAAAGCAGTTGAACCGCTGAGTTGAATAATCGTTGTAAGACTCATAATTGACTCAAATAAACTCTAACGCTACAATTGTTTTAATTGAGACCTTTTAACAAATATTTCTCTTTAAATGCTCTAAAAGGATATGTTATGGATTCAGTACTGACACTGCAAAATTTAGAATTCATTTTGGGCGAGAATTTAAAAGCGCTTCGCTTGCAAAAAAATATTGATCGGCAAACACTCTGTAATCAAGCGGGAGTTAGTTTGACAGCCCTTCGACATATTGAAGGTGGAGAAGGGGCCACAATTAAAACACTGATTCGTGTTATCAGAGCTCTCGACAGGGAAAGTTGGCTAACCAGTATTGCGCCGCAGGTGAGTATTAATCCCCTTCACATGGTTCGTGAAAAACGGGTGCGGCAACGTGCTAGCAGGAGAAAAAATGGATCAAAAGAAAAAAGTTGACCCTTATAAAATAGTGAGAAAAATAGATGTCTTTCTATGGGATAAGTTTGTCGGAGCGGTTGCGCTAGATCCTAAGCTGGATTATTACGTGTTTGCATATGACAAATCGTTTGGTAAAAGCGGCATTGAGATTTCTCCGTTACATATGCCTCTTAATGATCGAGAGGAGCCGTTTGTTTTTACAGATTTACCCATCGCCACTTATAAGTGAGTGCAAATGTCAACAGACCTTGGTAGTCTATATTACTTACTATAAATAATTAAGGCTCCTTCGTCATGTCTGCACCAAAACCACCCCATCGAACTATTTGCTCGACCGATAAAGATCCTGTATGGCATGCTCAGTTAGCGATATTGGCAGCACTTATTTTACAACTGACTCTACCTGATATCTTTATTCCTGGGCCTCGTATTTTGCTACCTTGTTTAGAAGGACTGCTTATGTTGTCGCTCTTTTTCACGACGAAGAAACATGTATTCACGAACACTCCCCTCAGGAAGATGAATGCGGTAGTCTTGATTATTCTCATGGGCATCGCAAATGTCTATGCATTGCAGCAACTTGCCCATGCACTTCTAAAGGGTGGAAGCATTCAAAATGGTCACGGTCTTATCATCGCCGCTATGAATATATTTCTCACAAACATTATTGTGTTTGGTCTTCTCTACTGGGAATTTGACGCAGGAGGCCCTGGCAAACGGACGATTGACAACGTTAGAAACCGTGACTTTTCTTTTCCGCAAATGCAAAATCCCGAAGTGGCACCAATCGGCTGGCTGCCCAGTTTCATTGATTATCTGTATGTTTCACTAACCAATGCGACTGCTTTTAGTCCAACCGACACCATGCCTTTAACGCGTATCGCTAAAATATTAATGAGTATCCAGTCGCTTACCTCCCTAACCGCTGTCGCCCTTGTTGTATCTCGAGCCGTGAATATACTCCAGTAAATATAGAGTGAACGACACTAGAAATGACTACCGTATTTTTTACGTGTTTAACTCTTAACTAAAATTGCTATCATTTCATAATTTATGAAGTCAATGCGCGGGCGCCTTAAAAATCGCTCATTTTTTAATTGTTGGAGACGCAGAACTATACTGGTCATCGTCAGAATTATCATTGAGGAAATCCAGATCCATTCCCAATGGAGAAGCAGAGCCATGCTTGTCACTTTTAGGAGCATCTTTTGCATTGAGAAAATCCACGTCGATCGCAATTGTTGAGGGACTTTTGGTGTTCATATTTCTTTGTTTCATGTCACGAATTACCTCTCGCGTATCGCGCCCTTTAATCTTAGCGTTGCCTGATTGCTCCATTACCACGGGTTGTTTTGATGTTGTAATGGTAATTACAGCGCCTTCTGCTTTCCCAAAAACATCCATTTTGTTACTGAATTCGATATTTGAAACCGGGGCCTTATAAAATTTGGTGGCGTGTTTACGATCAGACTCTGAATACCTTCCTTCATCAATTTTTCGCATTAGCATGCGTAAACCCTGTCCTCTGCCTCCAATGTAAAGAGGAATATCAGCCCATAATTTTGCTTCTGATAGCTTATTGCTACTCACCGTAGAGATATACCCTTTTCTCTCTTCAAGCGTTGAAACTTGCTGCAGGAAGCTCTCTTTAAATCCTCCACCTTTTTTATGAAAACAGGAAATTGTCAGGTTATCGGGATTGGTATGATCATCAATGGTTATTTGCAAGGTAGCCTTTAGTGTATTTATTGGTCTCGCACTTTTAGAAGATTCTAAATACTTTTTAATCGTATCATCTACTGCATTACTCAGAATTTCCACAAAACTATCGTCCAAAGCCTCATATACTGACGATTTCTTCAGTGCCTCATTGTAATTGAGTCGTTCATCTATTACTTTAGCCACTGATCGGAGCCTCGTTAATTTTTCAGTATCCATTGCCAGATCAAACACAGCAGCCAAACTGCCACCCGTTAAGGGCGACAAACTATCCATCAGCCCATTTCTTAAATCCTCATATGTGGCTTTGTAGAAAAGCTCTTGCTTTGAATTTGTAGAACCTTTCTGATTATCTAGCACATTCTTGTAATTTTTATATGCCATGATGTATGGCGCCAATTCGATTGACAACTCAACAACCTGCTCGGAATGAATCCTCTTTCTTGAAACTCCTGATTCAATAGGCATGTATATCTCCGTTATTAACAGATGCATACATAACCTATAGCACACTTATTATAAATTGCACGAATAGAACAAAAAATATATCATATTATAGGAACTGCGAACATGGTAACTAAATTCAAACAACGGCCAATAAAATGGCCGATAAATAATGCCCCTCAGGAAAAGATGTTAATACGGGATGACAACTTGCAGGCCCAAACATCCCAAGAACTCGCACCGTCTTACCAACCACCGAGGCCTGCGAACTCACCAACTCCGCAAAATCTTGCTGAGACAAGGCCGAAGAACAATTACACGTCATCAGTAACGTGCCGGTGCGCATGGATTTAAAAATTTCACGATGTAAAAAACGGTAATAATTCTTGGCTTTCTCCAAATGCTTTTGAGATGGAACCAGTTTAGGTGGATCCAATATAATCAGATCATAATCACCGGCGTGGTTTAAATAATCACGTGCATCCGCTTTAACGAAAGAAATATCTGTCAGGCCATTTAATGCTGCATTTTGATTTGCCAAAGCAATGGCCTGTTCAGAGCTATCTACCGCTGTAACGGCAGCTGCGCCGGCTTTTGCAGCATGTAATGCAAAACCACCCGTATATGTATACAAATCCAAAACGCGTTTACCTGAGGCCAAAGCCGCGATACGTTGATGATTATCACGTTGATCTAAAAAAAGCCCTGTCTTTTGAATGGCCGAAAAATCAAGCTGATACTGAATTCCCACTTCCAGAACACGACCGGTTCGCGCTTCATTGGTTGGCTCTAAAACCTCTAGCCAACCATCCTGCGCCAATGGTTTTGTTTGGGGTAACCATATCACTTCATCATTTGGCAACATATCCCGCAAACAGGCGCGAATAACCTGTTGATATTTTTCTACCCAAAATGCCGAGCTGGCCACAACACAAATATGATCAAACCGATCAATGGTTAAACCCGACAACCCATCGGCTTCACTATTAAACAAACGATACGCATTAGTTAATGAATTAGGTAAACCAAGCGCTTGACGAATACACAAGGCTTGACGCAATCGATAAGCCACAATACTGTCTATTGAAGCAGAATCAATCAATTCCAGCGCCCGAGCCAACACCCTCACCCGATACAACGAGTGCTCGTTATAAACTCCTGTGCCTACGAGTTTACCGTCAGCACACATTACGTTAACCAGATCTCCCGTAACCAAAGCACCAGTATGTCGAGTGATTGCTTTGGGGAAAATCCAAGGGTGTCCCCGAAGCACGGTTTTTAATTTTGAAGGGTGTAAATAGATTGCGGGTCTCATTGAAATTATCCTGAATATTTATAGTCTGTGCAAAAATTGGATCATACCATATATTAGAGATCTTGCTTAGTGGATCCTTCTCCCTTTGGGAGAAGGTGCCCGACAGGGCGGATGAGGGAGTTTAAAACAAATAATACTGAATTCTTGAATCGATCTGGTTACAATGTATTACGATTTTGGAATAATGAGGTTTTGTTACCATTTGATGCCGTGATGGATCAAATATACAAACATCTCCGTTGTGTTGTTTAATACACCCTCATCCGCCCTGTCGGGCACCTTCTCCCAAAGGGAGAAGGATCCACTAGCAAGATCTCAGTTGTGCTGAATAGTTACATTTAATATTGATGCAATACTAACAGCACTGAGTGTTGATTTCTTTAGGGGAATTGTTATGAAACGAAAAAATGTAACTTTATTTTGTCTCGCCCCCTTAGGAACCGTACACCCTCACCCCGCTCTTTCCGGCCACAATAACTGTATCAGCCAATCTTGAACCGAAAATTCCATTCTCAACTACACCAGGAATAGTATTGATGGTGTCTTCCAATGTCTTGGGCAAGCAGCCGAGTGATATGTTGTAGACATCAATAATAATGTTGCCATTGTCGGTTATAAAACCGTCGCGATAGGCAGGGTCGCCTCCTAACTTAACCAATTCACGAGCCACGTAACTTCTTGCCATTGGAATGACTTCAATGGCTATGGGAAACGCTCCAAGGTGTTGAACCACTTTTGTTTCATCAACAATACAAATAAATTGTTTTGCTACTGAAGCAATGATTTTTTCACGTGTCAGCGCACCACCGCCCCCCTTAATCAGCTCGCATCGGGCATTAACTTCGTCAGCACCGTCAATATACACAGCCAAATCGTCTGCAACATTTAAATCGATAACCGGGATACCCACAGCGCGCAATCGCGCCTCCGTGGCATTAGAGCTGGCCACACACGCATCAATCCGATGGCGTATTTTTGCCAGTTCGTCGATAAAATAATTCACTGTGGAACCTGTTCCTACACCGATGATCATGTTATCGCCAATATAGGCCAAGGCTTCGAGAGCTGCGTTTGCTTTTAAGTTGTCCATGATTATAACCAATACACAAAGATAAACAGAAACAACCAAACCACGTCAACAAAGTGCCAATACCAAGCCACACCTTCGAAGGCAAAATGTCGTTCTGGTGTGAAATGTCCTAATAAAGACCGCACGAGAATCACGATTAACATGATGGTACCAATGGTCACATGCAAGCCGTGAAAGCCAGTCAACATGAAAAATGTTGTGCCATATATTCCGGCATCCAGAGTTAAATTCAGCTCGGTGTACGCTTCATGGTATTCATATGCCTGTAAACTAAGGAACAGTACGCCCAGTGCTATGGTCAGGAATAATCCCACTTCCAATTGACGGCGTTTGTTAAACTTTAAAGCCCAGTGCGCCCACGTAATCGTGACGCCGGATGTCAACAGGATAACTGTGTTGATTGCGGCTAGACCCCATGCCCCCATAGCCTCATAGGCTCCGACAAACGTTTGATTATTGGGGTTGCTGAGCATTGGCCACATGGCTTTAACGTCAGGCCATAAAGTAATATGAGTGATCGGATGTATCTCCCCACTCATTAGCGGTAAGGTCCAAAATCTGGAGAAAAACAGGGCCCCAAAAAATGCCCCGAAAAAACATACTTCAGAAAAAATGAACCAGCACATTCCCCAGCGAAATGAACGATCAACCTGGAGATTATAAATGCCCTTTTGATTTTCATAAATAACCTGTCCGAACCAGCCAAACATCATGAATATCAAAATAGCCAAGCCCAGTGTAAAAAAGTAAGGTCCATACCAGTCGCTGTGTAGCCAAGACGCTGCGCCCACCAGCGTGGTGGTTAAGCCAATCGAGCCAACTAAAGGCCAGTGACTGGGTTTGGGGACATAATATGTGCCGTGTGCTCCCATGTAGCTCTCCTGATTATGGTTTCGTGACTCTGTCACTCACATCAAATAATGTATAAGCCAATGTGATAGTGCTTACATTGGCGGGTAAGTTCGCATCCAAATGAAACAACAAGGGCATGTCCATTGCCTCATGAGCATTTAGCGTTTGTTGCGTAAAACAAAAACACTCGGTTTTTTTTAAATATTTTGCTGCAATGCCAGGCGTTACACTGGGAATGGCCTGAACGGTCATGCGATGACCGGTTTTATTCTCCGCGTAAAATGCCAATTGCGCAATTTCACCAGGATGGACAGCCAGTTTGCGTGTTTTGGGATAAAATGCCCAAGGTACACCGCTATTATTGGTTGCAACAAACTCAACCACCACAGTACGGTCATGCACTATCTTTACCGTCGCGGCATTATAGGCTATCGACTCAGTGTTGGTTTTTCCATTAATGCCCAAGGATTTGCATAAGCTATTGTAAATTGGAACCAGTGCAAAACCGAAGGCAAACATTCCCAATACCATGGCCGCCAGTAGCGCAACTAATTTTACGTGTTTTTTTACAGCCATTTATATTGATATCCACATGTCTTAATTAATAACCGGAGGTGTAGTGAAGCTATGGTATGGAGGTGGAGAGGATAATGTCCACTCCAAACCATGCGAGCCCTCCCAAACCCGGCCATCAACTTTTTTGCCGTGACCTATGGTCCGAATAACGTTATATAGGAACAATAATTGCGAAAGACCAAATATAAACGCACCAATCGATGAAATCACATTGAAGTTGGTGAACTGCAATGCGTAATCAGGGATACGGCGCGGCATACCAGCCAGGCCTAAGAAATGCATGGGAAAAAAGGCAATGTTCACTGATATAACCGATAGCCAGAAATGCCATTTACCAAGGCATTCATTGTACATATGACCTGTCCATTTCGGTAACCAGTAATACGTTGCCGCCATTAGTGCGAAAATAACACCCGGTACCAGCACGTAATGGAAGTGGCCGACTACAAAGTAAGTATCCTGATATTGATAATCGGCAGGAACCAATGCCAGCATCAGCCCTGTAAATCCGCCAATCGTAAATAAAAACACGAACGCGATAGCAAATAGCATGGGGGTTTCAAAGGTCATCGATCCCTTAAACATCGTACTAACCCAGTTAAATACCTTTATTCCTGTCGGCACAGAAATCAGCATGGTTGTATACATGAAAAATAGTTCTGCCCCCAGTGGTACACCGGTCGTGAACATATGATGCACCCACACCACAAAGGACAATATGGCGATACTCACCGTTGCATAGACCATAAAATTATAGCCAAACAATGGCTTGCGACTAAATGTTGGTATCACTTCAGAAATAACCCCAAACGCAGGCAACACCAGAACGTACACCTCAGGATGACCGAAAAACCAGAAAATATGCTGGAATAACACGGGGTCACCACCACCGGCTGCTTCAAAAAAACTGGTGCCAAAATGCCTGTCCGCTAGCATCATGGTCACAGCACCTGCCAGTACCGGCATGATCGCAATCAATAAAAAAGCGGTGATCAGCCAAGTCCAGACAAACATCGGCATTTTCATCATGGTCATGCCTGGTGCACGCATGTTGAGGATCGTGGCGATGATGTTTATCGACCCCATGATCGAAGAAAGTCCCATCATATGGATTGAGAAAATCATAAAATCTGTGCTGGGTGGTGCGTATTTAGTCGACAAAGGCGCATACATGGTCCAGCCAAAATTCGGCCCACCACCCGCATGAAACATGGTTGAACCCAATAATACAAAAGCAAAAGGCAATAGCCAAAAACTCCAGTTGTTCAAGCGCGGCAACGCCATGTCGGGCGCGCCAATCATCATGGGTATTTGCCAGTTGGCCATGCCCGTGAAGGCAGGCATCACAACGCCAAACAACATAATCAGACCATGTAACGTGGTCATTTGGTTAAAAAAATTGGGATCAATAAAACGATGGCCTGGCTGGAGTAATTCTGCTCGAATCACCATAGCCATCCCGCCTGCAACGAAAAAACTGAACAAAGCCAAGCATAAATACAATGTGCCGATATCCTTATGGTTGGTAGTAAACAACCAACGCTTGAGAAATCCAATCACGCCTTTTCCCTGATCCGGACCATGATCATCGTGTTCTGTCGTATGTGCTAATACTTGACTCATCGCAAACCTCCAGCTTGAGCTTTTTTAACCATTGTAGGTTGTTGAATATTATCCATACGAACTCTGGCAACGTCCGCAGGCTGAATTTCATCGTCGGTATTATTTCCCCAGGCATTACGCTCATAAGTCGTAATCGCGGCAATATCTTCATCGCTGAGTAGATCTTTGTAGGGCTGCATTGCCGTTCCAGAAACACCGTCCAGAATCATTTGTATATGCCTTGAGATGGGATTTCCTACGGCAATCGAGCTTCCTTTCAACGCTGGAAACATGGGGGGAATACCGGTTCCATCTACCTTGTGACAGGCAGAACAAATCATCTCATATTTCTCTTTACCCAGTTTCATCAACGCTATGCGGGTCATCGGTACTTGGTCAGGAAGAATGGCAGGCGTATTTTTCGAGCCGGCTATTGCGTATTGATCCTTGACTTTAGGTTGGGCAGCTACCCATTGTTTGAATTCATCATCGGTCACAGCTTTGACTACAATCGGCATAAAGCCATGATTGATACCACAGAGCTCTGCACATTGACCACGATAGATTCCAGGCGCCTCAATACGAGCCCATGCTTCATGCATAAATCCAGGTATAGCATCGCGTTTTATCCCCAGCTCAGGAACCCACCAAGAGTGGATTACATCCGATGAAGTAACTAAAAAACGAATTTTTTTATTCACGGGTAAAACCAATGGTTTATCAACCTCCAGCAAATACCATTGTCCTTTGGGTTCCTGATTCTGAATTTGCGCATAGGGTGTTGATAAAATGCTGTAAAAACTAATACCCTGATCAAGGTATTGATATTGCCACTTCCACTGCGATCCCACTACTTTAATGGTTACCTCAGAATCTGCATTGTCCTCCATCTGCATCAAAACCCGCGTTGCAGGCACGGCAAGACCCACCAGAATTAAAAAGGGGATGATTGACCAGATAATTTCCAGCTTAACGTTGTGATGAAATGATGCGGCTTTATACCCTTTGGATTTACGGTGATGAATAATAGAGTAAAACATAATGCCAAATACAATAACACCAATTACTGCACACACATAAATGGCTATCATATGCAAATCATAAATGTCCTTGCTCATGGGTGTAACCCCTTTGAACATGTTCATCTGCCATGGATCCACAGCAGCTAACACTGCTTGTGTAGTCGCCAACGCACAGAGCAGTATTAATATTCTGTAAACGTTTAACCGGTTAAGCATGCCTGTTCCTCATTTCGTTAAATACTGCCTGATTAGGCTCTGTTGACATTGCAACCCACAATGCTGCTACCACAATGAATAATTACCTTCAGTGGTTGACTGACTAATAATATATTTAATAGCCGCGATGATTTCACCTGTACTACAGTGTTTACAGCCGCCATTTGCAAGATGGTTTTTACTTTTGACCGCATGCTCAACGAGAATATCAAAGTTTTGTGCGATCAATGGCTCCCAAGCTTTTTTATCACCTATAACAGGTGCACCTGACTTGCCTTCGCTATGACACGCGCTACAATTTTCATTATAAATATCCTTGCCACTAGACGGGAATTGCTTTACGCCACCTGAAGCAAGATTAATACGCTGAGATCGTGACAACGATTTGTCGAGAATATAATCAACTGAAGCAATCATGTCATTATCAGAACACGTCACGCAGGCGCCTTTTATTGGCATACTATTGTACCCATTGATGGCGTGTCGATAAAGCCCTGTTAAACCACTGGTTTTAAGACGCAAGTACCAGTTAGCACCATTCCCAATACGCGGCGCTGTCATTTCACCATCCTGGTGACAAAGAATACAGGCGCTAATGTAAACCTGTTTTCCACGAGTTAACGTGGGCGGCTGATCTGACCCCGGCAAGCCTACCGCTTCCTGACTGACAACTGTTTTCAAATAAACAGCAATTGCCATACGATCTTCTTCTGTTAAATAACTCAAACTGTTATGGTTTACTTCAGCCATCGGCCCTGCTACTGGGCCTGCTTTATTGAGTAACTCATGTTTCACGAACACATCGGCGACTTCTGCATGAGTTGCAGATTGCAAACCATATTTAGTAATATTGGGTGCCCAATAACCGTCTATGAATGAGCCTGTCAGGTAAAATTCATTTTTAGGCGAACCCAGTGCGGTTAAAGGTGTGTGACACATACTACAATGTCCAAGTCCATCTACAATATATTTTCCACGATTCCACACCGCTGTTTCATTCTGGTTGTCTTCAAACTTATTGTTCGGATAGAAGAATAATAAATTCCAGCCTAATAGTGTGGAGCGAGCACCAGGAACATTAAAAGGAAACGGTAATGAAATATTCTCCTGTTCGACCGGAGGAATACTCATAAAATAGGCGTACAGTGCCCGTGCATCATCATCGGTAGTATTGGCAAAATAAATATAGGGGAAAACCGGGAAATAATTTCGTCCTTTTGGATCCTTGCCTTCTTTTAGTGCGCGAATAAAATCCTCTTCGGTCCAGTTCCCGATCCCGGTTTTTTTATCCGGAGTAATATTTGGGCTATAAAATGTACCAAACGGCGTTGCGATTGACAAACCACCCGCAAAAGCCGGGGTGCCACCTGCTATATTCGTATGACAAGCGATGCAATCACCCATTTTCGCTAGATATTCACCACGCGGAACCAACTTTGCTCGTTCACTATTGGCGGCAGTAGTGGGCGGATATGTTGGATAATACGGGTCGGCTTCGCCGTTAACGGCATAGAGTGGCAGACTACCAATGGCTAATATCGCCGCTAAAAGGCACGTCACCACGGCATTGTTTTTTAACAAAGAGCCCACGCTCCCTCCTTTCAACTGGTCGATCTTAAGCATAATGTGATAAACCCTGCATTTTATACCTCCGACCGTGTAACTTGCAAGGAAATATCCAGCATTCATCAGTGCTGTCGTATTTAATGTTGGTCACTGTTATGATATTTATTATTGAAGACCACATGCTTAAGGACAATCATGATTTATTCAAACATTCTCGAGACCATCGGTCATACCCCTGTGGTAAAAATCAATCGACTCGGCGCAGATCTAGCCTGCGAAGTGTATGTTAAATGCGAATTTTTAAATCCTGGCGGTTCTGTCAAAGATCGAATTGGCTATGAAATGGTGAAAAACGCGGCACGTGATGGGCGCATCAAGCCTGGAGATACTTTAATTGAACCCACTTCTGGCAACACCGGCATTGGAATAGCACTCGCCGGGGCTGTGATGGGCTATAAAGTAATCATCACCATGCCCAACAAAATGAGCCATGAAAAACAGGTGGTTCTTGAGCGTCTGGGTGCTACGATTTTTCGCACACGCACAGAAGCTGCGTCGCATGATCCTGATAGTCATATTTCGCTGGCAAAAAAATTACAGCTAGAAATTCCTGATTCACACATTCTTGACCAATATGCCAATCCAGATAATCCAAATATACATTATAAAAATACTGCACAGGAAATCATTGATGATTTTGGAGATGAGTTAGACATGGTTGTTGCCAGTGTTGGAACAGGTGGTACAATAACCGGTATTGCGAAACGACTGAAAGAGCACAATCCATCCATTAAAATTATTGGTGTCGATCCCATTGGTTCAATTCTGGGCGGTGGCGATGAAGTCAAACCTTACTTGGTTGAGGGGATTGGTTATGATTTTTTTCCAGATGTACTGGATAACAAGTTGATTGATGCCTATGTTAAAATCAATGATAAAGACTCTTTCCTAACTGCGCGACAATTGATTCGCGAAGAAGGATTGCTCGTAGGTGGCTCCAGCGGAGCGGCAATGTGGGGTGCCTTACAAGCCGCAAAATCATTGAAATTCGGACAAAAATGCCTTGTGATTTTACCAGACTCGATTCGCAATTATATGTCTAAATTTGCGAGTGATGAATGGATGAAAGAGCAGGGGTTGATGTAAAGACGTCTGAACTCATATTACCAATGCTAATCGCCCGTGCGATTGCATGCACCAACTTGGTAGTCACATATTCATCGTGACTACCACAAAATAGGGTATTGTTTTCTTTTCCCAAAATGGCTTCAAAGAAAGGCTGTGTACCTAATTCAGTCCCCGGGTAATATTCTTTTTTGCCTGTATTTATTCCCTTGATATAAATATCAAGTAAATCCTCTTTTCCCAAACCACCTTTTTCAACGCCAAGCTGAACCTGCGCTTCCAACGCATGCCGAATCGATTCAAAATTATTTTTAACTAAGCATTCATCATGATCAATACTCGAAAAAAAACTCTGTTTATGCTTGAATGACATGGGAGTCTCCTGACCTGTTGTGCTATATCTATAGTATACTGTAAAAATTACTAACCGCGAGATGTAATTACGAACAATGTGGATTTTATTGATCTTCCTATTCATTTTACTGGCTCTATCCTGTCCTCATTGGTGGCGGCAAATCACTGTCAAACGATGGAAAAATGCGCTGGGGCTGGATAAAGCACAATCAGTTTTTACGCACTTATATGCCAATGTTGACGGATTCTCCTTGTCACGGGAAGCCCGCGGCGAGCATGATGCTTATGACTATGTTTATGGCGAAATTGATTTTATGTCCTTTATTGCCCTGCTGTCCCTTGTAAAACCGGACAGCAAGACCGTGTTTTATGACTTGGGTAGTGGTACGGGCAAAGCGGTGCTGGCTTGTGCGATGGTATTTAACGTTCAGGAAAGCAATGGTATTGAATTGTTTCGCTCATTGCATAATGCAGCCTGCAAGCAGCAACAAGCCCTGTATTCTTTACCAGATTATGTGCCAACCTGTAAAATCATTCATTTTATCCATGGTGACTTTTTACACGTCAGTTTTAATAATGCAACGCTGGTTTATATTAATGCTACAGGTTTTTTTGGAACAACCTGGATTGCACTCAGCGAACGTTTAGCACAAACTACCAGCTGCAACACCGTCATCAGTACCAGTAAGGCCTTAAAATCGCATGCCTTTATAGTAATTAAAATAACCACGGTACAAATGAGCTGGGGTCTAGTCAAGGCATACATTCAACAACGCATAAATATTGATTGACAAATCTTCTCAAGTCTATACTAATGGAATACTATTAATACAATATGAAAATGGGGGCCGGTATGATTAAATCTGAACTTATTGCCAATATTGCTGCAAAAATGACACATCTGTCCGAAGATAAAGTTACTGACAGCATCAACCATATTCTTGGCTTGATGAGTGATTCATTGATCAAGGGCAGGCGCATTGAAATTCGTGACTTTGGAAGCTTTACACTACATTTCAGACCACCACGCAATGCACACAATCCTAAAACAGGTGAACGTGTGGTAACCGTGGCCAAATATAGCCCTCATTTCAAACCTGGGAAAGGATTACGCGATCGTATCAATCAATCGCGTGAACAGTATGCCATTGAGGATGAAGCGGTTTAATGGTAAGGAATGTTCACAAGACCGTTCATGCTGAGGGTGCGCGTCTTTGTGCGCCGTCTCGAAGCATAAGCACAATATTTTTGTCTTGGTGTATGCTTCGAGACGGGGTTATCACCCTCCTCAGCACGAACGGATCGTGCTGAAATTGAGCAAAAACTCCTTCGTCCTACGTACGCGGCAACGTCACCCCAACCTGTCCCTGATATTTTCCACCTCGATCTCGATAAGATACGGCACAAACCTCGCTGGCTTCTAAAAATATCATTTGGGCTACGCCTTCGTTTGCATATATTTTTGCGGGCAATGTGGTGGTGTTGGAAAATTCCAATGTCACATGCCCTTCCCATTCTGGCTCCAGCGGTGTGACATTCACAATAATTCCACAGCGAGCATAGGTTGACTTGCCAAGGCAAATGGTCAACACATCGCGGGGTATCCTGAAGTATTCAACGGTACGTGCCAATGCAAAGGAGTTAGGAGGAATGATGCAAACATCAGACTGCACATCAACAAAACTGTTTTCATCAAACGCTTTTGGATCAACAATTGCAGAATTAATGTTGGTAAAAATTTTAAACTCATTCGAACAGCGCACATCATAGCCATAACTGGATACACCGTAAGAGATAATCCGTGCACCGTCACGCTCGCGCATCTGCCCAGATTGGAATGGCGTAATCATCCCATGCTCCAGTGCCATTTTTTCTATCCATCGATCTGACTTAATTGACATAACCATTCCTTTAGAAAAAGATAATTAGAAATATACACCAATCTGCGCCAACAGTGTATCCGTCGAACCACCTGCGCCAATTGTGTTGACGTTAGCAAAACCGGCTGGGGCAGCACCATTTGCAAATTCTGTGACACCATAATTAATATCATGTCGATACTCTATACTTTCAACGGTATCTTTCCATATCGATAAGTTAAATACCCCGCTAACGCGGTGCTCTGGCAAATTCAATGCCAAGGTATCTTTTGACCATTGATAGGCGGCACCAATTGATGATGGCTTATCAAACATCATAAATGTCATGCCACCTTCCAGCTGCACGGCTTGTGGCTGAGCGCCCTTGCCATTAAAACTTAAATCCTGCTCATGGAACCTGCCTACCGAGGTGACCCACTCCGCTGTTAAGCTGTAGCGATCAAAACCCAAAATGGCATGTATGCCTGCGCCAGCCACTTTATGGACCAGCTCACTACCATTCGCTCGTGAAGAAAAACCAGCAAATGTTGTTCCAGTAGGTGAGCCGGTGTATTGCATGCCACCGGAATCATCCATTGAGCTGATAAGGCTGCCTCCAATCTCACCGGATGTAGTGCCAGTTTTAAATACATAGCCAAGATTCAAACCCCCAACAGCTGAATTCCCCAGAGTTGTGTCGCTCTTATACGCATAAGTGGCGGCAAATGGTCCGAAATCCTGTTGAGATTTATAACCGAGTATAACCGGCCGTGTTTTAGTCCGTGCTACGCGCATGGTTAATGGCGCACTGATCATAGCAGATGAAAATCGACCAAATGGGACGTATAGTTGTCCAGCAGTAAAGTAATAAGGTGATTCATCCAGATCCCCAATATTCACGAATCCCAGATTTAAATTAAATCCTGAGTTTGATACACGAGCACCACCGATTGAGGGAGGTGATTCATCATAGGCCAAGGCAATATATGCTTCTACCTTATCATTAACGGCAGCTGCTGCATCCAGCTCACTGGATCCCAGCGTCCAGTCCCCGGATGAGGCGCCTATCGGATCCCTATTCCAGGAACCAATTGGCTCAGCCTTCCCACTGAGGGCAACAATGGGTGAAGTTGGCCTTGGATACCCCATTCGATCATAAGCTTCATACAAACGACGACGCTGCTCCATCAGCCGGACGTCACGGTTAATACTGGAGATATTAACAATGTAATCGGATCCATCAAATGCAGGTCGAGCACCTAAATACGGTGCCGTAACAACTGGCGTTCCTGCAATATAGGTCACCACATGCCCATCAGCCATTAAAGCGACAGGGTTATATTCTACGGATTCCGGGTGGCCGTTTATAGATTTCACACTAACGAGACTGCTGTGAAGATTGCCATCTTTACGTTTAACAGACGCTTTTGGTGTTTTTTTCCGTTTAACATTGTGGACAACCGATTTTTTAATTGGCTTTTTAACTACAGATTGTTTCACCAGTTTTTTTTGCAAGTGATCCAGCTGCGTCTGAAGTGCGAGTGTTTGCTGTTGTAACAGCTGTATTTCGTGCTGCAATTGGGCATCATCAGCCATGGCTACGTATGAGCTCATGCTAAGCGCCATGATCAGAATAAGGGCTTTATAATTTATCGACATAGATTCCTGCGGGCATAGGGGAACTGAGGGGCGGATTATACAGTGGGGAGACGTTATTGCCTAGGTAAGAGCGGCGCTTTTTTTGGGAATTGTCGGGAATTTGTAGGTTGGGCCTTGGCCCAACAGAGGATTAACTTCACTATTCTGTACTATTATGCGCTGTGCTGTTGGGCCAAGGCCCAACCTACGTTTTCAATAGGACAAAAAAAAGCCCATCACCGAAGTAATGGGCTTTTTCAGTTGGAACGTTACGATAAATTACGCAACGTTACCAAGCCATTTCAGACCAACGAATGGACCTTGCAGACCGAAGTCAGACACGTCACCTTCTACGTTGGAACGAACGTTGAAGTAGTTAACCCACATCCAACCAGCATCCAGAGTCAAATCACCTTGTGCCATAGCATAAGTGTAAGTTGCACCCAGTTTAGCATCCATTACAGGAACAATAGCTGTTCTTGACAGGCTTGTAGAAACTGAATTGGTAAGATTATCAGTATAGCTATCGCTAAATGAACGTGTACCAGCCAAAATTGCAGTTGCACCATTAGCATAAATGCCTAGGCCATTGCCCCAATCATAGCCCAAGTCCATACCTACACGTGGACCAAATCCATTGTATGTATGATGGTAGTCTTGTGCTTGTGTAAATCCAGCCACAGTAACAGGAACAGCAGTACTGGCAAGAGCAAAATTAACATCACTTGCACTGTCAATATTGTTTGTTAGACGAGCATATTGAGCACCGCCATGGAACCGAATGGCTTTGTTACTGTCAAAATCAACGTGTTGACCTAATTCGATGTTAACAGCATCCCATTTAGGATCCAGACTCAAACTTGCACTGTTCACAGTAGTTGTTTCAATACCAAACAGACTAGTAAATGATGTTGCTGGCTGAGCACCAATTGATGCAGAGCTGGAATTGCTGAGATGGTACCAGTTAATATTCAGGTCGTTACCAGTGTTGAAATGATAAGAACCTTCAACTTCAAAACCCCATTTGTAGTTAGGCGCATGGTCAATTACGTTGGCTGTGTCAATAACAGGACTAAAACCACTGTTATCACCAGTTTCAGCTTTCAGATACAGTGCTTTTGCACCAAAATCCCAAGCTGTAGCTTCGCAAGGAATAGTAACATTCACAGCGCTGCAAACAGGACCCATAGAACCAGCAAATACAGCGCTGCTACCAAGAGCAAGCACAGCGACAGCTGTTTTTTTCAAATTTAACATATTTTATCTCCACTTTTTATTATTAAACATCCGTTTTTTTTCATAAAGCCACAACTTGGTGCTGACTTCAGTACGTCATTATCGCTCTAATCCGAAAACGTACTTGATAGGATTATCAATCCTGAATTCCCCGTTGTCAACAACATCGCGATAAATTCATTTTCAATATCTAGCTAGCGTATTCGGCACACAATCCAGATCGTTCTACTATATTTAAGATAAATCGATCAGTTGTCAATGATTTTAAGAAAAAAATGTTATAAAAAGTCTGGTTTGATGATAACTAGTTGATAGTGCTCTATTTAAATGCGTTTATTGCGTGTGTAAAATTGAGACCAAAGCATGTTATCCTTAGCTTTTAATTACAGGAACCTTCAAACGTGCGTACCATATCTATTACACGTCCCGATGATTGGCATGTGCACTTTCGCGACAATGAAGCATTGAAAAATACGGTCCCCGCAACAGCGCGTCACTTCGCTCGCGCATTGGTCATGCCGAACCTTAAACCTGCGTTAACCACCCTCGTCGCTGTGAATGCATATCGACAGCGTATTATTAAAGCCATGGAGAACCATCCGCATTTTATCCCCTACATGACGCTTTATCTTAATGAAACAGTAACCCCGGATGATTTAAACGCCATTGCAACCGATCCATTTATATTAGGTGCGAAACTTTATCCAGCAGGTGCCACGACTAATTCAGAAGAAGGTGCTCACTCCATACGTGCGCTCTATCCATTGCTTGAAGTCATGCAGAAGAATGATCTCGTGTTGCAAATTCATGGAGAAGTGACTTATGGTGATATTTTCGAGCGTGAATCCCTGTTTATAGAGACCTGTTTAATACCCCTGATGCGTGATTTTCCCAAACTGCGCATTGTCCTGGAACATATATCAACCAAGACGGCAGTTGCATTTGTAATGCAAGCTCCGAATACCCTTGCCGCCACGATCACCCCGCATCACTTATTATATAACCGCAATCAGCTACTGGCGGGCGGCATTAGACCCCATTATTATTGCCTGCCCATTTTAAAGCATGAGCATGACCAAATTGCTCTGCAGCAAGCCGTCGTAAGTGGAAATGCCAAGTTTTTTGCAGGAACCGACAGTGCCCCTCATCCAAAAGAGCAAAAAGAAAGTGCTTGTGGTTGTGCTGGCGTATATTCAGCGCCATTTGCTTTGGCAATGTATGCGCAAGTTTTTGATAGTCTCGATGAAATATCAAAGCTTGATGCTTTCATGAGTCAATTTGGTGCGAACTTTTATCAGCTGCCCATTCTGAATGAGCGGATAGAACTGATTAAAGAACCTCAAGTTATCCCACAAACCCAAGCTGTAGGTCACGATTATGTCGTACCCCTAGCCGCTGGCAGCACACTACAATGGAGTATTCGTGAATCCATCTGACTGCATGATCACTAAACAAATCAAACATCGTTTTCGTGGATTTCTACCGGTCGTTGTAGACGTGGAAACAGGTGGCGTTGACCCGCAACAAAGTGCGTTGCTAGAAATGTGCGTTGTATTGATGGACATCAATGAAGAAGGTGCGTTCACCCCAGGAGACAGTTTTTTTGAGCACATTTTGCCATTTGAAAATGCCGAACTGGATCCCAAATCTCTCGCATTCAACCACATTGATCCCTGGCAACCGTTGCGATTTGCACTGGATGAGAAACAGGCATTGGAACGTCTGTTTGCCCCGATTAACAAAGCATTAAAGCAAAGTCGTTGTCAGCGAGCTGTATTGGTTGGGCATAATGCGTGGTTTGATTTATTGTTTGTAAAAGCAGCCGCCAAACGTGCCGGGGTAAAATTACCATTCCATGCATTCACCTGTTTTGATACAGCGACGCTGGCTGGCTTGATGTATGGTCAGACCGTGTTGGCAAAAGCAATGAAAGCTGCAAATATCCCTTTTGATGCAAATGAAGCCCATTCAGCGATTTATGATGCAGAGAAAACGGCAGAGTTGTTTTGCAAGATGATGAATAAATGGAAGGAAATGCATTTGCTGGGAGACTAATGTTGTGGGGTGGTGGTGTAGGGTGGGCAAAGGAGCGGGAACGACGTGCCCACCCTACAACACCACCCTACCGCATCCCGGCGAGTTACAACCTATCGGAATGCTCAGCAAGGTACTCAGCTACGCCTTGTGGGCTGGCTTTCATACCGACTTCACCTTTTTTCCAGCCAGCAGGGCATACTTCGCCGTGTTCGTCAGCAAATTGCACTGCATCAACAAGCCTTAGCAACTCATCAATGTCACGTCCAATCGGCAGATCATTAACCATTTGAGATCGAACAATACCGTCTCTATCGATAATAAACGCTGCACGCAGTGCAACACCAGCTACCGGGTGTTCAACACCGTATGCTTGGCAAATTGAATGCGACATATCTGCGGCCATGGTAAATGTTACTGGACCGATACCACCTTGATTAACTGGTGTATTACGATAGGCATTGTGTGTGAAATGCGAGTCAATTGACACGGAAATAACCTTGACGCCGCGACTGGTAAAATCCGGCATGCGATGATCAAGCGCAATTAACTCAGATGGACACACAAATGTAAAATCAAGTGGGTAGAAAAAAACCACTGCATACTGTTCCTTCGTTTCTTCAGAAAAACTAAATTTACTAACAATTTCACCCGATCCCAATACTGCAGGAACCGTAAAATCAGGGGCTTTGCGCCCAACTAAAACACTCATTTACTCTCTCCTTCTAAAGAACTTCCCTACTTATTCCCTTCTCCCCAGGCATGGGAAGAACGAGCCTGTCCCCGCGAAGGCGGGGATGCCCAAAGGGCGGATGAGGGGTTGTCTGTGCGAAGCTCTTTCGCGATGTTTGCCCACATGGGCCATGCTGCTTTATACAAAATTATACTGCAACTGCTTCTCGCAGCAAATGCTCTAATTCACCCTGCTCATACATCTCGGCAATAATATCAGATCCACCGATTAACTCACCCTTCACATACAACTGCGGAAACGTAGGCCAATCAGCATATTGCGGCAACGTTTGACGAATATCCGGATTTGCCAGAATATCAACGTATGCAAAATCCACACCACAGGCATCAATGCATTGGACTGCGCGTGCAGAAAATCCGCATTGTGGCGCCTTGGGATTGCCCTTCATATATAAAAGAATGGTATTGTCAGTAATTTGTTTCTTGATTTTTTCTATTGTATCCACGTTTGCACCTATTATGGTAAAGCTCAAAGATTCATTATGGCGAAAATCAGACCATATTGCAACTCTGCCGCAATCTTAGATTGTAACTGTTTTTTAACCTGATACACTTAATGCCACTTAATACTTATCAGGAGTTACCCATGACATTCACATTACCACCACTTCCCTTTGCGATGGATGCACTTGCACCACATATCTCCAAAGAAACACTGGAGTACCATTATGGAAAGCACCACCAAGCCTACGTGACTAATTTGAACAAGTTAATTGCTGACAGTGATTTTGCGACCATGACACTTGAAGAGGTTATCAAAAAATCATCTGGAGGGATTTTCAACAATGCAGCTCAAGTCTGGAACCATACATTTTACTGGCATTGCCTGAGCCCCAATGGTGGCGGCGAACCAACTGGAGCATTGGCCGATGCGATTACGCATGCATTCGGTTCATTTGCAGCGTTTCAAGAGCAATTTACTCAGGCAGCCATCACAACGTTCGGATCCGGCTGGGCGTGGTTAGTACAGGATAAACAAGGCCACCTGAAAATAACCAGTACCAGCAATGCCGCCACCCCCATGACTGACGGATTAACCCCGATGATGACCTGCGATGTTTGGGAGCATGCTTATTACATCGATTATCGCAATGCCCGTCCAAACTACATGAACGCATTTTGGGCACTGGTAAACTGGGACTTTGTTGCCAGTAATTTGCGCCAGGAGTAAACATGTCGTTGATTTCCAACTACAACCCCCTACCCGTGACATTTACTCATGGGCAGGGGGTTTGGTTATATGATGAACAAGATCAAGCTTACCTTGATGCCTTCAGCGGAATAGGTGTTTGCGGGTTGGGCCATGCTCACCCAGATGTAACACACACGATTCAGCAGCAAGCAGCTAAACTGGTGCATACATCAAATGCGTTCCACATAAAAGAGCAGCAATTATTAGCGGAAAAACTTACCGCCATGACAGGTATGGAACAAGTGTTTTTCAGCAACTCCGGCGCTGAAGCCAATGAAGCAGCCATTAAACTCTCGCGACTGTATGGACACAAAAAAGGCATTGAAACCCCTTCCATCATTGTTATGGAAGGCGCATTTCATGGCCGCACCATGGCAACACTGACCGCATCAGGCTCGCGCAAAGTCCAGGCAGGTTTTGAGCCACTGGTTCCAGGTTTCATCCGCGCACCATTCAATGATATTGGTGCCATTCGCACCATTGCTGCCAATCGAGATGATGTTGTAGCTGTTATGCTTGAACCTATTCAGAGCGACGGCGGTGTTCTTGTAGCCGATGAGACCTATTTACATGCGGTAGCCGCGCTGTGTGATCAAAACGACTGGTTGTTAATTTTTGATGAAGTTCAAACTGGCAATGGACGCACTGGAAAACTATTTGCATGCATGGACACAGGGATTAAACCCGACATCCTGACCACTGCCAAGGCATTAGGCAACGGGATCCCGATTAGCGCCTGCTTAACAAGAAACCGCGCCTGCAATTTATTTAAACATGGCAACCACGGATCGACCTTTGGCGGCAGTCAGCTGGCCTGTGCTACAGCATTGACGGTATTGAATGTGATTGAACGCGACAAGATCTGTGAAAAGGTCACCCGCAAAGGCATATTGCTCAAAGATAAATTAATCCACGAATTAGGCGATCACCCAAATATACGTGGTATTCGCGGTAAAGGCTTGATGCTAGGCATTGAATTAGATAGACCCGCCCATGACATCAAAGCAATCGGACTGGAAAATGGCCTGTTACTCAATGTTACAGCCGACTCCGTGATCAGGCTTTTGCCTGCGTTGATTATCAGTGAAGATGAAATTGATGAGTTGGTGGTTAGGTTGGTTAAAACGATTCGGGAATTT
Organism: Gammaproteobacteria bacterium; assembly: GCA_013289415.1. GTDB lineage: Bacteria > Pseudomonadota > Gammaproteobacteria > Legionellales > Legionellaceae > DDPF01. The sequence goes on along the minus strand of JABDAB010000002.1, from coordinate 20,705 downwards.
GTTGAGGTTGGTGTTTTAGCACCATCGCGTTGAAGGTCATCTCTTCTCTGGACTACCTTATAGACACATCTCTGTATAAAAGCCTTCCCATCACTAATCAAGGTGATGGGTGATAATTTAACCTCCTTGAGAATTGACGTTATAACTTGTTTTTTGTTGGTTCGTAATTAAATACTATGATTTATGAGATAAAATAAAAGGCCACTAGCAAATAAAAAAGTATGTATTCTACTAAACGATCGGGCGCTTCTTATTATGCAAAAGGAATTCTGGCACGAAAAATGGCAATCAAATCAGATTGGATTTAATCAACCAAAACCTAATCAATTGTTAACTCAGTATTTCGATACATTAAATTTAAAGCCGGGCAACAAGGTTTTTGTGCCTTTGTTTTGAAAGCTTGGTTTTTTGAAAATTGGCAAGTAAATTATTCAATTTATTCACCAAACCATGTTATTAGGCTTTCTTCTCCCAAATTATCGTATACGTACGACAAAAATCGTGATAAATCAAGCTCAAAATCATCTATTGCTATTTGTTCCTTTTCCATAACAGGAGAATGATGGAAAAATCCTCCCAAATACTGTGTACAAATTGATCAATGGATTTTGACCCTGTGTTTCAATATGACCCCGTGTTTCAACTTATTTTTCTCGGATTAAGAACCGAAATTTCTCGGGTTAAGGTTTGATATTTCTCGGGTTAAGATGTACGCTTAACTGACATTGCTTTGCTTGAGTGTCCTATGTACCATCGATTCATTGAGCCGTTGTTTGTCGAGTTATTAAATGAGTTTCGTATACTCTACCTCACCGGACCTCGGCAGGCGGGTAAAACAACGTTAGTTCGTTCGATAGCAGAACGATTGAATATTACGTACCTTACGTTAGATAACCAAGCTATGTATGCTTCTGCAATGACGGATCCGCATGGATTTATTCGTTCGTTTGCTGGTAAACGAATTATTCTTGATGAATTTCAATATGTTCCTCATCTGATTATGGCAATAAAAGAAGCCTCTGATAATCTGGCACCAGATGAAAAAGGACGGTTTATTTTAACGGGATCTACTGATATTTTTCGTTCGGCTAAAGTGCAGGAGGCGTTGCCGGGGCATATGGCAAGGATGGAGTTGTATCCGTTGTCTGCTGGAGAAATAACTGGGCAACGTAGAAATATGATTGATTATTTAAATGAGGGTATTTTTCAAGCGGTTGAAACACCATTACTTCAACGTGAAGAATTAGCTCGTATTTTGATCGATGGTGGATATCCAGAGATACAACAAAAAAGTCAGCGTGGAAAGCAGGCATGGTTTAAGTCATATGTAGAGGGTCGCTTATTTAAAGACTTTGAAACATTATATGCAGCACGAGGTGATTATCATTCTAAGCTCAAAGCACTTATGTTTTACCTGGCGGGTTTAACAGGAAATTTATTGAAATATGCTAGTGTTTCGAATGATTTGGGTTTGGATGATAAATTAGTAAAATCTTATATTGATATTTTAGAGCTTATGTTTATTATCAAACGAGTACCTGCTTATATGAAAAATAAAGCGAAACGTTTGGCAGTGACCATGCCAAAGTTACATTGCATCGACACAGGTCTCGCTTGTTATTTTTTAGGCCTGAATAATGAGAGTCAATTACTTTCCAGCCCTTATTTTGGTGGATTGCTAGAAACGTTTATTTATATGGAGTTAGTGAAGCAAGCAACATGGTCGGTTACTCTTGTTGAGTTTTATCATTTTCGTGATAAGCAAAAACATGAGGTGGACATTGTTATAGAGCAAGCTGATGGTGGCGTTTGGGGAGTAGAAGTGAAGGCTTCTTCTTCTGTGAAGCTGGAAGATTTCCGAAACTTGATTAGGTTAGCTGAGTTTTTGGGTACTACCTTTGTAGGTGGCGTGGTTTTTTATTCAGGGAAAGATGTCTTACCGTTTAGCCAAAATGGGATTCAGCTCTATGCATTACCGATTGGTTTATTTTTTAAATGATGTTTGTACTATAGAGTAGAGTCGCGTCCTTCGTAAGTTGTTCGCGACCCCCTCGGTCAGTTTGCGAGTGTTATATCGCCAAGTAATTTAATGACCTCATCATCTGTTGTTTGTGAGAAATGTTCATACCATAAACCAACAGCATAAAAATTTATGGGTTGGAGTGGACAAACCAGTCTATCAACCTGTGATTCCATTGCTTCACAGGTTGTTCGCGCCGCAACGGGTACAGCAATAATGATGTTGGCAGGTTTGTGCTTGCGAAGCGCAATAATTGCTGCCTGCATGGTGGCACCTGTTGCAATGCCATCATCAATCAGGATAACCTTTTTACCCAAAAGGTCTGGAAAAGGTCTATCGCCGCGGTATACGTGCTCACGTCTCGCCAATTCATCCTGTTCTGATTGAATAACTACATCGATGGACGATTTTTTCAGGCTGAGTTCACGTATAATGGATTCATTGACAAAAACCGTCCCGCCTGAGGCGATTGCCCCCATGGCGAGCTCTTCGTGCTCCGGGACGCCTAATTTTCTGACGATAAAAACATCAAGAGGAATGGACAGTGCTGTTGCAATTTCATAGGCAACAGGAACCCCGCCACGCGGCAAAGCCAGTGCAATCACATTGGGTTGATTGGCGTACTCCTTAAGCTTTTCTGCCAGAATGCGACCCGCTTGCTGTCTATCAATGAATTTTTCCATGGCGGGTAAATTTTCTTTTATTTCCATGTAATAATTTCCGGTTGTTTGCGGGATACATGCGGTGTTTCAGTATGAGTATAGTTACACAATGTGTTTTATGCCAAAATTTGAGCAACGAATTTGAGCAGCGAATGTGCCGTGAAACTCATTGCAGAAGAATGTCATTTAACGACTCTCGAAGGGCAACCGTTTGATGAGCTGATGCGGCTTTGGGACAAGGCCAAGCTGTTGGTAGGTTAGCCTTGTTTGTATAGCCCGATTAATTCGCTGCTATCCAGTATGTGGTTTTGCATGGCGTTTAGTAAGTCCTGCTTGTTTACGCTGGAATTGACAGTTAATTTTGAATCCAGTGCATATAGTTTGAAAAAGTAGCGATGGGTGCCACTCGGTGGACATGGGCCACCGTAACCCTGCTGATCCCAACTGTTTTTACCGCTAATGGCGCCGGCGGGTATTTGAGTTGCTTCATCAAGATGAGTCAGTGTTGCAGGAATATTAAACAACAACCAATGCACCCACGTACCCATAGGCGCATCGGGATCGTCAACGATTAATACATACGATTGTGTTCCTGCAGGCGCACCACTCCATTTTAGTGCGGGTGATATATTGTCACCATTACACGTATATTGTTTGGGTATCGAGGCATTGTGTATAAATACCGGACTTTCAAGTGACAAGCTCATGGCCATGCTCCTTATGCTAAGCGTACAAAAAATAACAACCAACAACACCACCACCATTCGTTTTGTAGTCATACCTATCTTTCCACATCAATAATTACCGAAACAGCATACCAATGACAATCATACACGCTGCCAGATCACAGTGTCTATGCAAAGCGACTTTTGAGTCAATAGGTGACCCCATAGCTCATATATAAGCTATAGCGATTGATCAATGGATTTGCCCCCCTCGGCCTATGACCCTAAGTTTATATTATGAAGAAGTCCGCACTAATACCAAATCTTTTTTTAAGCCCTAAGATAGCATTTTTTCCTAGCTGTCTTTCACCGTTTAGAAACTTTGATACGTTAGCTTGACTCCCAAAAATATCCGCCAAGTCTTTTTGATAAAGATGGTGTGATTTCATCAAATACTTCACCATGCTAACGTCAGTAATATTTGCACCAATATCAGGGTGATGCTCATCATCATACTGCTCTAAATTTTCACCGATAATTTGCATGGCGAGTGCCAGCGGATGCGTTTCATCATTTCTGACTTCATCCATCAACTGATCAAGAATTTCTTCCAGCCTTGCATACTCTCCACTGTTTTTTGGCCTTTTAAAAACTGAAAGAGGTAAATGAAATTGGTGATTAGTGCGATCATCAACGTAATCAATAGATAAGGCAGTGATAGTCATAATGCACCTCGTTTAAGTTTATCCTGGTTACTACGCTTACTATACTCCGCGCGAGTCCATACAATCCTTATGAAACAATATTGTGTATTGTAATGAACCGCCGTAATTAAACGATAATTATTGCCGCCCACGTTAAAAATCGTATAGTCATATACTGAATCCACACTGTTAAATTCGGTTCGCAGCTCATTTAAGTTCAAAGCATGAGAGTCTTTCATTTTAAAATACCACTCCGTTAGTGGAATCTCTGCCTGTGCATTACCTTGGTAATAATCACGTAGTTTTTTCTTTGAGATAATACGCAAATTAACATCTAATCAACTGGAAGCATATAACATATGCTTATGTCATATGGATATACATGTCAATTCGACATAAATAATATGGCGCATAAGTAATACGAATAGTCCCATAAAAAATTAAAAGGTCTATTGATCAACCCATATATAAGTTATAGAGGTTGATCAATGGATTTGCCCCCTCGACTTAATCGGCTAAATAATTTAATGAGAAGTGGCTGTTAAAATTATCACTATTCAAGCTTGCGAGATGGGGTTTTACATTAACCTCTATGTCTTGATTAAGTAATATCAAAAAAACCATTAGTTTATCAATTGAAAAACCAGCGAGTTGACCTCGACTTAATCTAGATATTTTCGGTTGATCAATATCAAAAAGTTTTGCTGCACCAACCTGTGTAAGATTTCTTGCTTTAATAATCCTATTGATAATCATAGCAAACTTAGTTTTTAATAGATGTTCATCAGCATTATGATAACCTAAATCCTGAAATACATTACCTGATGACCGCGTCATTTTTAATTCATCATGGTCGCTCATAAATCGCCCCTTTTTAAGATTGTTTTTAACTGCTTCAACCTTTTTTCAATCATATTTAAGTCTGCTTTGGGTGTCTTTATGCCTGATTTTGATTTTTTTTGAAATGCATGCAAAACATACAAACAATTATCTAAATTAACAATATAAATCGCCCTGTAAGCATCAGTGTTAAAATTACTAACAATCTCGTAGATACCAGATCCATAGCCTTTAAATAGTTTAGCAGAAAAATCAGTATTGCCCAGTTGCGCACAGTGCAATGCATATCCCACTTCATCCTTTACCTCATCAGGAAAAGCTTTTAAGTCATCATATAGAAACAGATTTGACCCTCTCGGTCTCTATTTTGAACCAATTTCTGGTCCGCTGCTAACTTCAAAGTTTAAACAATGCCTCCATTCCAAGGCGTTTGACTCTGTACAGTACAATTTTTAAAACCGTACCGTACAGAGGTAGTCGACATAAATAGGGCGCAATCAAAAAAATAAAGCGCTTTTCTTTACTTGCTGGTATTGAAAGTATGAAACAAAAAAGACATGATAGCAGGGCAAAGGGATAACGCGTTTAGGATTGGCATTCATGAAATTGATTAGTATCGTCACCGCCTGTTTTAATGAAGAAGAGTGTATCGCAGAGGTATATCGCCAAGTCAAAGTGGTGTTTGATGAGCTGCCACAATACGAGTACGAGCACCTGTTTATTGACAACGGATCCGATGATAAAACCGTGGCCATTTTAAAAGAAATCGCCAAAGAGGATAAACGAGTAAAACTCATTGTGAACACCCGTAATTTTGGTCATATCCGCTCCCCTGTACATGGGTTACTGCAGGCAAAAGGCGATGCGGTGATTTCCATTGTAGCGGATTTGCAAGATCCCCCTTCGATGATCAAAGACTTCTTACGTGAATGGGAAGACGGTTTTAAAGTCGTCGTAGGGGTGAAAGCAGAAACGCAAGAAACGTTTTTGTTGGGCGCGGTAAGGCGATTTTACTATTATCTAGTGACCACCATTGCAAACGTCAAACTCATTAAAAATTTCACGGGTTTTGGCTTGTACGACAAAGTGGTGATGAACGCCGTGCGTGACATCAATGATCCTTACCCGTATTTTCGTGGCTTGATTTGCGAGATTGGCTATCCGGTCAAAACGATTGAATACGTGCAGCCACCAAGAATACGTGGGTTTAGCAAACACAATCTCTATGCGCTGTATGATATGGCTATTCTTGGCATCACAAGCCACTCCAAAGTACCGATTCGTATGGCTATTTTTGCAGGCTTTGGGTTGTCCGTTGTGAGTTTTATGTTGTCTTTCCTATTTTTAGTATTGAAGCTCTTTTATTGGAAAGAGTTCACTCTAGGTGTGGCGCCTATTTTGATAGGCTTGTTTTTCTTTTGTTCTATCTTATTGTTTTTTATTGGCATGCTGGGGGAGTACGTCGCAGCGATTCATACGCAAGTGCAAAGGCGGCCGTTGGTTTTTGAGAAAGAGCGGGTTAATTTTGAGTCGCATTAAGTGGGACAATGAGCGCTGCGAACCGGTATTAATCACGTACAATCGGTCGCACTGTTTGGAGCAAACGTTAGCGGCTTTTTTTATTTTAAAAAAATACAACATGCGTTTTCATGTTTTGGATAATTGTTCCACGGATGATACACGCGCCGTTGTTGAGAAATGGCAATTGATTTGGCCTGAACTTTCATATCACCGTAATGCGTACAACATAGGTGGTAATGCGAATATTCTTCGTGCTCTGGAAATAACATCGTCCGAATACTCGTGGATTATCGGTGATGACGATGCCTGGCATTTAGAGCATATCGACTCGTTGATCCACGCACTAGCCACGCAGCAAGCCGACATCATTCGATTGGGTTGGCTTGTGTCAAAGGATTCTACTGGGGTGCGCGTCGACGCTCAAACGTTGTTTCAACAAGAGCATTATTTTTTTGCAAGTCTTGGGATGATTTCATCCACGATTGTGCGACGAAGCATGATGACAGCGCATCTTCCTTGGGCATATTACAATATTAGTGGTTCCTACCCGCAGTTAGTACCTTGTATTAGGGCGTTTCAAGAGGGGCCTTTGCAAGTATATAGTCTTAGTACCCCATTGCTAACTCACACACCCAGTACGAACGTTGGATTCTTTTTGGGTGATTTGGAGTGGTATGTCGCGTGGTTTAAAACAGCGCAATTTTTTACTTGTAAATCGGATAGGAAAAAGTTCGTTGCGGAAGTGGTGCGTTACATGATTCGACCCAATGTTGGTAGCTTTGCTGAATTCATTTGGTTACTGAAAGTGGCGTTAAATGCGAAGGGACAACGTGTGTCGCAGCGTGCGTATTTGGTGGAACTTTTTTTAGCAGGTGATGGTTGGCGCGTTAGGTTGCTTTGGTTAAGTGTGCTTTACTTTTTGTTTCCTCAGCGTTTAGCAAGGTTACTGCGTCGAGTGTACTTCCATATGCAAAAAAAACCTTGGAAAGAATTGCAATATGATAGAACGCGGATATGAAAAAGTGGGTGTTGGCTATTTTAGGGGTTGATGATGCGTTGTTTCATGCGTTATTGGCACGCGTATGGCAAGCCTGCTCCGGGGCTATAACGTTATTCCTAATTTTGCGCGTTATGCCCCCGATGCAGCAGGGTTTTTACTACACCTTTAATAGTGTGCTCAATTTGCAGGTCTTTTTTGAATTAGGCTTGTCGTTTGTGATTCTTCAATCCACTACACATTATTTTTCCGATTTACAATGGAGTTCACAAGGAGACGTGATTGGCAACGATATTCACGTGCAGAAGTGGTTTTCATTTCTTCGTAAAAGCGCTATCGCCTACTTCATGGCAGCAATGTGTTTTGCGGGTTTGCTCATTCCAGTCGGATTGCATTTTTTTGCGTTACGATCCGTGGATGCAATGGGCTTTACTTGGCGCGCGCCGTGGGTATTTCTGGTGCTGGGAACGGCGCTTAATTTGTGCTTAACGCCGTTTCTCGCAGCGCTTGAAGGTAGCGGAAAAGTCGCCGAAATTTATCGCTTCCGGTGGAAGCAACTGATGTTGGCAAACGTCACGGCTTGGATGGTCTTATTCTTAGGCTATGGGCTTTTGATGGTAGCGGTAGGGATATGGGTAAATGCCGTTTTAACAACTTTATGGCTATTTAAAACGCATAAAAAATTTGTGTCTTGCGTGATAAAACGATCAAAAAATAAACCGTCTTTCGTGTGGAGCAAAGAGATTTGGCCTATGCAGTGGCGCATTGCGGTCAGTTGGATGTCTGGTTATTTTATTAGCCAAGCGTTTACGCCCTTATTATTCTATTACCAAGGTGCGATCGTATCGGGACAAATGGGCATTTGCCTGAGCTTGCTGAATCTTTTGAGTTTGTTTGGTTTGACGTGGATAAACGTCCGCTCCCCTAAGATGGGACAAATGGTCGCGCGTCGTGATTGGGCAGCACTTAATCAATTATTTACGCGAGTATTTTGGCAGTCGGCCGTAGCGTTTGTTATAGTGAGTGGTTGTTTGCTAGGGGCTGTGTGTTTGGTTAGTCATTCGCCAATTGCGAATCGTTTTTTACCCATGCGTCAAATCGTTATGTTGTTGATGAGTACTTTTTTCACGCACATGATCGGCTCGCTGTCGCTGTATCTTCGCGCGCATCGGACTGATCCGTTTGTATTTTTTTCCGTCATAGGGGCATTATTACTTGCTGTAAGTAGCTGGTACGGTGCTTATCATTATGGTAGTTTTGGCGTGTGTTGCAGTATGTTAATCGTGAATGGGCTGTATGGTTTTCCAAGCAGTGTTTGGTTGTGGCAGCGATGCAAGCGTCGGTGGCACACGGTTGAAGAAAAGGCGTATGAGATTGAAGCTTACCATCGCTATCCCAACGTGGAATAGATTGTCTTTTTTACAAAAGAACGTGTTATCCATTGTGAATAGTCTTAAAACACTGCCCTGTGGGCTGGTGGAGTTATTCGTATCCGACAATGCGTCGGATGATGGTACCGATGTATTCATGTCTCAATTAGAGAGGCAGTACGATTTTATTCGTTATCATCGACACTCTGAGAACCAAGGCGCAAATGCTAATTTTTACACCGCTTTAAAAATGGCCCACGGAGAATACGCGTGGTTACTGGGGGATGACGATCAAATCGTTGAAGAGTCCGTGACTCAAGTTTTAGCCGATCTTGATCGCTACAAGCCATCGGTTGTGATTGGAGGGACGGTGCACGATGTGACGGGACGGCGTGTTTATCTTCCCAAAATAAAAACACATGTTCTGACGAACCGCACGATTTTATCCGAGTATGATGCCATTCAGTTGGCTGGGAAAATGAGCGTGCTTATTTTCTCAACAGAAGCGCTCAGTCGTGTTTTGGAGCCCGGCTGGGCTTTGATTCAAAAAACAAAAACACCCTGGCCCCATTTGGTCTGGTTTCTTAAATTGCTAGGTTCTGATGATCATTCCTGTTTAGACACCCGACGTCCCGCGGCTCGTCCGCGGGATCCAGAAATCTCGCGTAATGCACCAGAAAATGGCAACCTGATAGATCCAATTGGATCCCGCGAACAAGTCGCTGGACGTCGAAATCTGAATTATCAACAGAACTTATTGATTTTGCCCTACGCAACCAATTACATTATCGAAAAAAATCGTTATAACACATTACAACACGGGGTCTTACGACTGGATCTCTGTTTTACAGATTACGCTCATTTGGTCAAATCCCTGTTGGATGAATTTGACCAAGGCACGCAATACGAATTAATACGTCATATTACCGCTGGTCGGATAGGCGAGTTAGCAAAAATTTTGGCCTATTCAACGTATCTGAATCGCTACACGGAAACATTGTCCGGAGCAAAAACGACTTTTAAAGCGCTGCCCTCAGTACGAAATAAAGTCACATTTGGACTCAGTTACGCCTTGCCCGCACTGCTTCCAATACCCTTTCGTCAATGGCTATTCCATTTGCCGCGAATCATAAGGCCCAGTTGGGAAGGTTATCATGATTTTATTCGTTATTTGGAAACAGTATGCCAACTCAAGGGCACTGCCAATCGTAGACATTTTTTTGATAAAGGTGGTTTGTAACTACTCGCACGTCATCTCGAGTGCAACGATGGATCTCCTTGGCTGTGGCTCACTGCCAAATTGTGGAGATCCCTCGTTGCACTCGGAATGACGTATGGGATGAGCAGTTACGGTGGTTTATAATTTAGAGCAAAAAAGGTATGCCGAAGTAAAAAACACTGTTTTACACTCGCGCCTTATTAGAAATTTTGTTAAGCTTGGTTCGAGTTTAGGAGCAGCATGGTGTTGTCACACGTAATGGGTGTATAAAAAATTTTTACCACGTAAGGATAGATATGAATAAGTTAGAATTGCAAATGCTTGCTCTATTAAAGGACCTGAAAAAAAATCATAACGTCGGTGGTATTAAAGCGGAATTTGAAGCGGAAGGAACGCGCATCGAAGAGGCCATGCGTTTAAAAGATGTTGCCGCAACGGCAGGTCTCGGGTTAAATATGAAGATCGGTGGTTGTGAAGCCATCAAAGACATGTTGGATTCGGTGAGTCTGGGTGCTCAACGTATCATTGCGCCCATGGTTGAAACCCCGTACGCTCTTCAAAAATTTATTCGAGCAGCACAGCTTATTTATGGGGATAATTTAGAGCATGTTGAAATCTTAGTTAATATTGAAACATTTGTTGCGTACCAAAATTTTCAAGATATGTTGAAAATACCTGAAATCAATTATTTGAATGGTGTTGTGATTGGTCGTGTGGATATGGTCGGCTCTATGGGGCTTAGTCGAACGGATATTAACAGCAAACGCGTATTGGATCTGTCAATTGATCTGGCCAAACAAGCAAAAGACAAAAATCTTAAGGTGGTCGTTGGTGGTGGTGTGTCCGTTGATTCGATTCCTTTCTTTAAAGCGTTCCCAAAAAATCATCTGGACCGCTTTGAAACGAGAAAAGTTATTTTTAATTGCCCAGAGGCGATTCATAATAGCGAAGATGCCTTTATTAAGGCAGTTCAATTTGAATTAATGTGGTTGAAGAATAAAAGGGACTATTACAGTGCCATTGCTCGTGAAGACGAAGAGCGTATTCATATGATGGAAAATCGTTATCAAGCGTCGCTTGCTAAAATACAGCAGAAGAAAGAAGTAGCAGAGGTGGTTTAAAGTTCAGTAAGCTTTGTAACCATCTTTTAAAAGACGTCATTGTTATCAGTCGATAGGATCCATTTAAATGATAATGATGCGGACTGCTCTTAATGTTCTTATCTATCTTCCAGGTAAAGACGAGGAATAATTAGAGTGATATTTCTGACGTAGATTAAATCATGATAGGGATCGATTATTAATTATGGAATTTTTAAATCGCGGATGCTGTATCTGCGGCAGTAAATCACTTGGCGAACTAGTTCTTAGTGCTCGATCTCCAGCGGAGTCCTTACCTTTTTCTCAACTGAAACGACAGTGGAATGGTTTTTTTAATGATGAAGTCAAGGAGAAATCTTTCTTTTCATACCATCGTTGCCGCAAATGTGCTGTTCTTTTTTGCCCGACTTTCTTTTCAGGTGAACAGTTGGGTCGCTTGTACGAAAATATGGCTGATAATACCGCGAGCGTGCAGCTACAATTATTAAAGAAAACGCAACGCGGTTATTTTCAATGTTTGAAAAAACATATTCAACCGGTAAGTGGCGACTATTTTGAAATGGGGCCAGACATTGGATTATTTACAGCGAACGTGAGAGACGAAGGTCGGTTTGATCATTTTTGGCTTGCGGAGCCAAATAAGGCAGTCTGGGGTTCGCTAAAAGAAACATTAAAAATGCAGCCGCATGATTTGTTCGCAGATCTGATGATTGATGATCCCATCCCGGACAATACGCTTGGTGCGGCTGTACTGATACACGTTCTTGATCATCTGTTACAGCCATTGGAGGTACTTCGTCATCTGCGATCCAAGATGAAAAAAAATGCTATTTTATTGATAGTTACCCATGATGAATCCTCCTTGTTGGCAAAGACGTTAAATCATCGGTGGCCAGCGTACTGTTTGCAGCACCCCCAGTTATATAGCCCCATTTCAATGGGGGTTTTGTTAGAGGAGGCCGGCTTTAAAATCCGTGAAATTAAAAAATCATATAATCATTTTCCATTGGGTTATCTTATAAACCATTTGTTGTGGGCTATTGGTATTCGTAAATGGACAGTACCTGCTATGAATTTATTACAAATACCATTAAAACTCGGAAATATTATTACGGTTGCATCGACTTAAGGCGGCATGATGGTTGTTAAAAAATCAAAAGCGCAATTGGTAAATGGACTTAAATAAGAAGGTTTTATTTTTCATGAGTTCACTTTGTGTCATGAAGGGGATTATTCAGTCTCTGACGCGGATTGGAATTATAAAGATATTCCTCATCTTCATTATGTGCATCAGCTTATGAATTTATTTCACCTCGACTGAGATAGAACGTAGCTATATTAATTATAAATATATTTAGCGAAAGCTAACTCAACCCATAGGATGTGCTCTCATGCCCCGGAAACTTATTAAGAAATTATCTAAAAATACCTTTCTATTGATGCACTTTCTTATTTTTAGTGTAGGTTTGATAAAGTTTACTGGATTGCTGGCTCTAATAACATACAGTCATTTCGATTTTGGACCAACAATTAATCTGGTATGTGAATGGATGGGGCAGAGTGATCCGGGAAAATTACCCGTGTTGCTACACTATGTATATGGCGTTATATTGGGGTTCGCCTTATGCATACTTTTTTTTGTGTCTTACGCAGGTTCTTCTGAACAAAATAAAATTATTGATAAGTTATGTTTTATAAAATCAGCTATTATTTATTTTTCCTGCGCTTTCCTATTAAATGTATTGTTTTTTTTCGCAACCAGAATGAATTTTTTATTGTCATTATGCTGGTTATTGTCATTAGCCAGTATCCCATGGCTTTATTTTGGCCCTAGAGCAAGAAATTATTGCCACAAAATAAATCAAAAGATTTCTTTCTCTAAGCGAAGCTATATTATTTTAATATGTGCAATTTCATTTATATTTTTTTTAGCATTTTATCCTTTGATTTTCAAAAAACCGTTTATTCAAAATGAATACATGGATATTCCTGAAAAAACCATACTAAAAAATGGTAAAGTAGCCGATAACACATCCTTTGTGAATGTGCATAGAATAGGTGGGTTGATTAAATACGATCCGAGAGTGAACAATGGTGAAACTCCCTCTTTACCCCAAGAAAATCGTATTTCACTCTCTTATCAACCAATGCTAGATTATTTTATTAAATATGAAGATTCATCCAGACAAGAACGCTATTTTTATGACAAAAACACCAAGACTCTATCAGTAAAAGAACGTATGTCATACGTAGAGTATCGAAAACTGAAATTAATTTATAAAGACCAATTGGAAGAAAAAAAAGCGATTCAGCAATTATTTCTTACGTCTATTTTGCAAGACCATTTTTATAAGAAAAGAGTGTATAATGTCGTAGAAAAAGACTTTATCACTAAAAATGCAATAGAACTTCGTACCCAAGCCACTGCTGGTTGGTTTTTCTTCCACCATAGCTGGGTAATTAATCCAATCCACGCCATCGCATTGGGGGAAAGTGTTTGGAAACAACCCCTTATTTATGGGATTGGTAGTGCGTTAACCCTCAAAAAAATGACTGATTTTTTGGGGGGGGTGACTTACGAAAATTATTTTAAAGCGACATATCTCTTTTACCCACTGTATTATATTTTATTTTTGACGGCTATTTTTGCTGTTTTTCGTCGTCTCGATTATCTATTGGTTGCGGCAATATTGCTGAGCGTTTGTATATTTTGTTTGTCAGAGGAAATTATTCGACTAGCACCCGGTTATAATCCAATGCGTCACATTTTTGATGTGATTAGTTTATGCTTATTTTATTATTATTTAAAAAAGTCGAATAAATACTATTTATACTTGTGCCTGATATTGTGTTTGCTTGCAGTATTCTGGAGCAAGGATTTTGGAATGTGCCTCTTGTTATCTATTTGTGGTACTACCATAATACAAAAGGTAGCTAGTAAGAAAAAAATGACAACAGTCCTCCTATTAAATGTATTAGCTTTGCTACTTGGGGGCTTTCTTTATTTCATTCCGATTGCTAAGAACCCAAATTTAATCTATCTTGTTCTTGGTTTTGGAACACCTCCAACGCCTAACTTATTCCTCTTCTTTTCCTTAAGTTTTATTCTTCTAGGCGGCGTCATCTATACTCGAGCGTTAAGAACACTTGAACCTATGTATTTTCTTTCTTTAAGTCTTTTTCTATATGTAGGATTAACACTTTTTTATTTTATTTGGAATCCATCACACCACCATTTGTTAGTCTCGATGATTCCAGGGATTTTTTTATTTTTAACTTGGATAGCGCTTTATCAAAAATGCACTAATCGCACATTAAGAGCAAGCAGCTATTCCTCTTCATGTCTGCTAAGCATGTTAATATTTTTGTATATCCCATCGGTCGTATATTTTTTTCACGGTCGATTACAGTATAACCAAGTTTTTAAAACCCATCGTATCTACGATTGGAACCTAAAAAACACACACTTTTTATCAACTATGGAGCCTGACTTATTTAAACAATCAATCGAACTTATCAATGAGTATGAGCAACACACAAAAGTTTATTTAATTTCAAAATACGATTCATTTTTAGATATATTGATTGATAAGTCCAATGCTCTCCCCACGGTAAATCTAGCCTTAGATCTTGTTTCCGAAAAGGATATAGAACGATTCTTTCACATTATCGAAAAAAATAATCCTAAATATATTTTCATGGATACTGACATTAATAGGAACTTTAATGGGGATATTTTTCAAAAAAATGATTTGCTAGCAAGACAGCAAAACTATATTAGGTCGCAAGGAAGAGCGGCAATGCTAACAAATATGCAGCGACTCTACCCTAAACTCAACACACTTTATGAGCCTATCGAACATAGAGGCTTATTAACTGTTTTTAAAAGAAAAGAGCGAAGTGATATATGAGAAAAATTTATTTTATTTTTGATATAAGCGGAGTAACTGGACCATTCATATTGCTCTAAACAATCCACCAATCGTGCAGCTATCGGGTTTAAGTGGATATACTTACTCAAATGTAACAAGTAAGCATCTGAATCAACCAGAATCGATTTATATCGACCGCGAAATAAAGCACCATCGGTTTTGTTTGAGCGATTATACCGCTGCGTATAAACCCCATTTATATGACGCATTGCTCGACTTAAATTCGCTTGGGGAGTTTTAATTAGTAACCTAAATTCCCGCCCACAATTATACCTACACAGGCTCAATGATTGAAAAAGCATTGTAAATTATTTTCTGCTCTTTTGTGAGTGGAAATAAATGCGCGATCCATTTATATTTTGTTCTTTGAGTTTAGATAACGTCATAAGCATCTTTTTAATGGTCATCTTTTTATGAAGTGCTTTGTCTGACATCACGGTATGCAGATAAGACATCAATATGAGAGCAATAAACCCAATGAATAGCTTGTTTTGCATGCTAGCATCCTGATGCACACGGAGTCGTCCCAGATCAAGCTGCGTTTTTAGGCGCCAAAAGCCTTTCTCTATAACGTCTTTTTGACGATAAATTACTAGCGCCTGCTTTGCATCGACCACATCATTACTCAAAACGACTAGCCATCCTGCGTTCTTTAGTTTGTGCGCCACCACCTCGTCACGGATGTTGATCGTATAGCCCGTTGGCGAAAGCTCTGATTTTCTGATAATCCTAAAAAAAAGCAGTTGAATTCCTCCTTCCGCACCTGATTTTTTGAATTACCCTGTAAAAAAGAGTTGATACGAATCCCATATTTTGATCTATTACTTACTTCTGGTGGAATAAAAGTGAACGTAGCAGATTACACAACAAAATCGCTGGATCATCTCGGGCTTGTGTCAGTATTATGCAAAGAGCTCGGTGTTGCTGCGTTTATTGATGAACAGATCCCGAAACAGACCACACAATCGCACATAACTCATGGCGAACTGTTAGTTGCAATGATTTTAAATGGGCTTGGTTTTGTTAGCCGAACGCTTCATATGGTTCCAGATTATTTTGCCGAAAAACCTGTTGAGCGATTAATTGGTCCGGGAATTAAAGCTGAGCATATTAACGACGATGCAATAGGTCGATGTTTGGATAAGCTTTATGAGCATGGTGTATCATCACTTTATCAAGATTTAGCAGAACGGGTTGTTAAGTATCTTGGCCTGCCCTGTGATTTGGTTCATCTTGATTCAACAAGTTTTCATGTTGATGGTGAAGATCACTCCGATATTGATGCTCAAGGTATTCGTTTAGTGAAGGGTTATAGTCGCGATCATCGCCCTGAGCTTAACTAGGTAATTCTCAATTTAATTACAGAAAATCAAGCAGGCCTTCCCGTCTACATGCAGGTGACTTGAGACCCTAGGCCACCCCTCAATGTTCAATTAACGGATAACGGAGCTCAATCGCGTTCAACCTTTCTGCTTATGGCTTGCAGTTTCCTATGCCTACGCTTAACCTAATGTGTTACCACATTAAGCCCAAGGCTTAGTACGAAATGCGCTCGGTCGCGCTTTCCCGGCAGCACTTTCAGCTGCTAGCGGATGTGCACTTTCGTGGCGCACCAAGTCCATTGATCAACCCCTATAGCTTATTGTACACTCCATTTTTCATTTTTTCGTGCTCATGCTATGCCTAGACCTCAGCGTATAATTTATGAGAATACTTATTATCACGTGATGAACCGGGGAGCAGGTCGTCAAAAAATTAAATGGCTTGTAAGATGAAAATTATCAAGATCAATTTAAGACGTATCTAGGCTCATTCAGTTTATTTTCAATTAAGACCAGCTTGATTTCAATGTGAAACATGTGACAACAAACCAACTATCACTGAATAAATAAGCTGATACAATAAAACGCAGTAAATTTACAAAGGCTTATAAAGAGTGATTTTGCATGGGTTGAATTTGAGCATACCACGTGAATTCCGGTAGAGCCCTGACAAATTTGCTTGATCACGTCATACTATGCCTTAATAGAGTAAAACTACTTACCAGTAAGTAACAATGACAAAAAATTACTCAGAGTTGATGACTATGCTTAAACAATTACATCTTAACTATTATTTATTTTTTTTTATTTTTATAATTGGAATAAATCCATTGTTTGCAGATTTAATGAGTAGTAAAAATATAGAGAGGAGCACTTTTAGAAGAATAGACGCTTATATTTATGGTGGTCCCGTTTATTCAAAGCTACACAATGATCAATCTGTTGCAATTAATAGCTTTGTTGTTAACAACTATGAAACGACGGAAAAAGTTAATTGGCAAGGGTTATGGGGTTTAGGCATAGGTCATACTTTTAATAATAGTTTTAATGCGCCATTTGTTTTTTCTGTGGGTCTCACTGGTTATGTAGTTAACTTAGGCCGCGTAGAAGGTTCTGAGTATCCATTTATCAATGATGACATCTATGACATTTTAAATTATCAATTTACTGCGAAAAGCAGAGGAGTTTTAGGTGAACTACGCTTATTTTATACAAGCTCTGTTTGGCAGCCCTTTGTATTGATCGGTTTCGGTCCTTCGTGGAATAGCTTAAATAATTATAGTGAAACTGCTACAATTGCTTCGTTGAGTGCGGCTTCTATTCCAACCACATTTCTTAATCGAACAAATAATACCTTGGCTTATGAAATGGGAGTTGGCATACAACACAAAGTTTATGAGGACGAAGCACATAAAATATGTTACTCAAGTTCATTGGATTATCGCTATGCTAATTTCGGAAAAGGAAAATTGGCTGGTTTTCCTGCACAAACAACCGGGCAAACTTTACAAGTCAGTAGTTTAAATACACAAGGGATTGTATTTTCTTTGAAAGCATCTTTTGGTTAAAAGAAATCAAACACCATTTGAGGATAAAATATGGATACAGGAATAAGATACGTATTAATCGGTGTGTTTTGTAGTATATGCTTTATTTTTTCCTCTTCCACATATGCTAAATCAATTTTAAGTATTATACCAACCACAACAACCTATTCGATCAAACTGACTGCCACTGGCCGTACAACTATTTTATATACTGTAACCAATAATACTCAGCGTCCAATAAATGCTATAACTATAGATCCTTATTATGGAAACTTGGAGAATCAATTAACCCTAATGGTTGAAAATAACAATTGTATTGGAACTTTGACGCCGAGCACAAGTTGTACATTTGAGTTACTGATTCAAGGTAATGGCCAACCCACCTCTTCTGTTCTAATGCCGCGAGTTTGCGGATTTAATGGTGCAATTTGTTCGACGCCTATTTTAAATAATCGAATAGCCGTTATATCAGAAGGAACGAGTGCTTCGATTGCTTATGTTCTTAATGCTAGTGGTCTTGGCTTTGTATCTATTTGTCCTATAAATACAAATGATGGCTCATTAGAGACTTGCACAAACTCTAATGGTGAAGGAACTTTTAATACACCCTTTGGAATGAGTATAAATACTGAAGGAACAGCGGCATATATTGTGAATTTTGGTAGCAGTACTATTTCAATTTGCTCAATAGCTCAGGACGGAACAGGATTTTTAAATAATTGTACAACATCCGATGGAAATAGCACGTTCAATTCTCCGTCTGGCGTTTCTTTAAATTCAGCAAATACTTATTTATATGTGGTTAATAACAGTGGCGATACAATTTCAATTTGCCCCGTGATTCAACAAGACTCTTCTTTTTCTTTAGGATCATGCACTACCACTACAGGAAATGGGACTTTCTCTGGTGGATTGGGACCTCAAGCAATTAGTTTTAACGCGGATAGTACTTATGCTTATATTCCTTGTAGCGCATGGGTATCTATTTGTGCCGTATTACAAGATGGTTCAGGAGGCTTTGGTACCTGTATAAAAGTTTTTGATCCAACCTTTATTTTCCCACAAGGCATCAGTTTTAATGCGACAGCTACTTATGCTTATGTAGGTAATTACACAGCCATTCCTCAGTCAGGTACTGTTTCAGTCTGCCCAATACTCCAAGATGGGTCAGGAACTTTTGGACCTTGCACCTCAACTAACGGGAATCAAACTTTTGATTTCTCTTCCAATGATATAGTCGGTTTATCATTAAGAAGTCCTAGTTATTATGGCTACATCCCAAATAATGGCTCTGATACCGTATCTATTTGCCCTATTAATATTATCACTAATCAATTGGATTTTTGTACTACCACGAATGGAAATGGAATGTTTAGTCAACCCACTGCTATTGCAATAAGCTATGCAGTCACAAATTCATAACACTTAACTATTTTAGTAACTGCTCACCCCATACGTCATCCCGATCGCAGCGAGGGATCTCCGCCATATGGCATTGTGCTACCGTCGAGGGCTCCCTCGCTGCGCTTAGGATGACGTTTGAGCAGGTACCTATTTTATTCTATTTGCGAGCAAATCATATTTATTAATCTCAGTTGCAATAAATACCTATCATCGAATTGATCCTATATTTTACATATCGCTCATTATGCTGTATAGTTAGCGTGTATAGTGTTCACTTATATTTTCTATTTAAATTAAGAGGCTAATTATGATTTTTGAATTTCTCTTAAATACTTTATATTCGCCTCAAACACTTTCAAATAAATTAGTTACACCCGAATTAGGGTCTGTTAACATTTCAGCTTCTGAAGCCCAACGTCCCGCGGGACGTCGAGATCTGAAAAGTTCATTCCTAAACCAAAAATCAAAGGCATTAATTACTTATTTAGCGTTAAGCCAACTTTTTCAACAAACAATTCGTTTACCAACGGTCGAAAAAATAAATAATATTTCCGACCTTATAAATTTATCTCAACCATCTAATTATACTCCAATTTTAACAGCCATCGACTGCGCTTTTACTTTAAACATTCTTGTCGATAATCCTGCTCAGGTCCTTTGGGGTACTGCATTATGTATTCTACCCAATGTTTTGGGAGTTGGAACTTTCTCACCCACAGTGATGCCCACAATATCAGGAGCACCAACTCCTTTACCTTCTTTTTCATTTGTACCATCAGCGAGCCTAACGAGCACCCCAAGTATTGCTCCATCGACAAACCCCTCAATAGCCTTAACGGCATCTCCTTCGATAATACCCTCACGCACTCCCACAATGACGCCTTCCATTCCTCCCAGTCAACAACCAACCGCTCAGCCTAGTATTCAACCCAGTAGACAGCCAACCGACCAGCCCATCGCTCAACCCAGTGGGCAACCTACCGCTCTGCCGATCGCTCAACCCAGTGGGCAGCCTACCGTTCTGCCAATCGCTCAACCCAGTGGGCAGCCTACCGTTCTGCCAGTCACTCAACCTAGTGGGCAGCCTACCGTTCTGCCAATCGCTCAACCCAGTGGGCAGCCTACCGTTCTGCCAGTCGCTCAACCTAGTGGGCAGCCTACCGCTCTGCCAATCGCTCAACCCAGTGGGCAGCCTACCGATCAACCAATCGCTCAACCCAGTGGGCAGCCTACCGTTCCGCCGATCGCTCAACCCAGTGGGCAGCCTACCGTTCTGCCAATCGCTCAACCCAGTGGGCAGCCTACCGTTCAGCCAGTCACTCAACCTAGTGGGCAGCCTACCGATCAACCAATCGCTCAACCCAGTGGGCAGCCTACCGTTCTGCCAGTCGCTCAACCTAGT
>JABDAB010000001.1 GCA_013289415.1 Gammaproteobacteria bacterium | reverse complement strand
TCATTTATAAGTTACTTGATAAACTCCTTTCCGATGATAGCATCGCTATTGAAATTCCTGCGTACAAGCCCTTTATTACCTTATATAACTGTAACGCTAAATTGTCATCGGAGGTCTTGACTAAAATATTAAAATCAGCCGGGCATGTAACATCTATCAGGCTTTTCAACATGAAGCTTGCTGCTCCAGATACACCTTTGGAACTGGAAGCTGGTAGCCTTCTATGTCTCCGGGAACTTAGATGTGATCGTGCAACTATTACTATCGACAACTTAAACAACATATTGGGGGCTGCACCAAATTTGACGTCATTGGATCTGGGGTCCATAGATCCTCATTATTTAAATGGAACAGCGCTCCTTGATGTAAACTTACTCCAACATTTAGAAGATCTGGATATCTCGGTGGACGCTGCTTTCTCAAAGGAAAACATTGCTATTCTAGCTAGTTTGCCTAAGCTCAATAAAAACTCTAAAGAAATACTTGATCGGTGGTACGCGCGTAATTCCAAGTCACAGACCACAACAAGCGGCACATCCAGTCAAATTAAAAGGCCCCCTATAAACCCACAGCATGCTCCGGCAGAAATGCGTGATTTTAAACCAAATACTGCTCCATTTAAATTTACAGGTAAGAAGACAAGGGATCAAGGCATGATCATTGAGAGATTATCTCAATATTTAACGCTTAAACAAAAGCACATGGAGGTTATCCCTAAACTTCAAAATGGTATTTGCTGCGCCTTGTCTCATCATTTTTATGAGACCGATAAAAATGTGTGGGATGCATTTATTGACAAGATCCTTAAGTGGAATGGTAAAGAAGATCAGCTAGACCAGGAATTGATCGAACACTTTGATGCGCTCTATAAAAATATCCAGACCTGGCAACTACATGCCCAGCCTCCGGTACAATTCCTTGGAGATAATTTGATGACGTTTATAGAAACACAAAAAACGCCTTGCATTTTATCCAATCCATGGCATGCCATCGCCATTAAACCGGCCGAAAATGGAAGCTGGTATGTTTATGATCCGAATTATGTAACGGGTTGTCAGCACATAACCAAGGAAAATCTTTTCCAAACGCTTCGTGACTCAATTGGCTCAATCGTATCTGTTGAGGCTAATGTGTTTGATACAGCAACCCATGAATTTGCAATAGAAAACCTGAATGACTTCATCGCCCATGGTGGGCTTCTTGCACTGTGCGAATGTACCAATGCCGAGGAAATGCTGTCCACATTACGGAAAGACCACACTTACTCAAAAGAAGCTCTCGATGGACTTCTTCTGAGGTCTATCTCAGGCACACCGGCTTGGGTTCGTGGATTAGCCAGCAAAAACAAATTAATCAAAGTTTTCACCCAAATGTTAATCGATCAATTTCATGCAATACATCCAGATTCAGCTCAACAGTTGGAACAAAGCCTGGATGCACTCACGCTAATGCAAAAAAATGAATGCATCACCAACATCATTCAGCTTTCTGCAGACAGTACCGATGCGCATACTGAACAGCACAATATGCTCATGGAGATTCTTCGTAAATCAATAAATGAGACGCTGTATGATCAGCAATTAAAAACCTGGGATAAAACTGCAAAATCGGTACCTGGCGCGTTGTTGTACTCTCATCAATGCTTGCGTGGGGATTGCTCCAAACGCCTGATTGAACTGGATTCAACGCAGCACGTGGATACCTTGCGATTGCAACTGGAAAAACATGCGGCCAATACGGGTAGACCCGTGTTCTACATTGACAAGCCAGATGATCTTATTTGCTCCGCTCCCTGGATGAAGAAGCATAAAGACAACATTGGCGAATTATGCGGTGGTCCGGGGGGGCCGTTACATGCGTTTTTAACAGAAAACGAAAATGAGCGTCCATTGCTTATCATCAATTACGAACAGTTTAATGCCGATGACATCGTGCGGTTTAATGGCTTGCTTGATAAATCATCCAATGCAGATGGCACGCCATTGCCCAAGGGAGCCATGGTCATAGGTCTCATGAATCGAAACAAACCGGATTGCTATCAAGGTTCAGATTTTTATTCTCGATTTAACCGTACGGAAAGCTGTCCGTTGACCCATAAGCAGCTGGATGCGCTAAAGCCCACCCGAACGGTTGACGTGACGGAGAAGCCAGATAAACAACCCACGGTAATTAACCTTTATCATGCTTCCGATTGGGAAGATCGGTTATTGGGACGCTGGGAGCTAGATGGTGATTCATTGACGTTTAGCGAAGGCGAGCTGGTCAAGGCGATTAAAACTGGACAACCCATTGAAATCCAGAACGGTTTGTGGGGCGATAAAAAATTTGAGCGCTTTTGGCAACAAGCCATGTCAAGTGGAATTAGACATGGCGGTAGTAGGGTTCAAATTCCTGATAACATCCGGATCACACGCCCAAAGACTGATGCTTATGATTGGGGTAATTTCAAAAAAATCGTATCAGAAGCGAAAGCAGGGCTTTCTGTTAGTCCTGAGGCAACGGTGTTAAACCCAGGCATCCTTAGTGATTTTTTCGGGCGCTATAGCCTTGATGGCGATAAGTTGATGAAAATGCTAGGGGTGCTTCAGTTGCACAAGGACTCGCAACTTACCGTCAATGTTACCCGCACGTTAAGTGCTGATGCATGGGCAATGGTGCTGGATGAATGCAGACGATTGAATGTGACGTTAACTGTGCATTGCGCGCCTGGAGTGGAGCTTCCTAAGGCATTGGGAGCCGTCATCGTTTCGCCAGATGCAGTATCCGAGCCGCAAATGGCTCCCTTCATTGAAAACTGGATGCAAAATAATGCCACCAATGATTCCATAATCATCAGCACCGACACAGACACCACGGTCGCAATGCTGACCAAATCGAACTCGAACACCGTATACGACGTAATCGATGTCTCTGAATGCACCCCATCCGATTTACTGCTTCGCCTGGACGGCAAGTTAAACAAGAGCACGTTGCTGTTTGAATTCAGTCAGTCAGACTCTGCGCTAACAATCGCGCTAGCTGCAAATAAAAACATTATCCTGAAAGCAAATAAAAACATTATCCTGAAAGGGGATTTTTCACCTGAACTTCTCGATGCGCTGGCACCTGTCTTGCTGGAACGGGAGCGAACCAAAACCCAAAGTCAGCTTGTTTTAGTGACGAATGATGAAAACACCGCAAGGTTTGCGTCAAAAAGATATGCTCATGCAGTGACTGTGCAAGAAAAGAGATTATGCTTATCCGGTTCACCGTTACAAGATCTTATCGACTCAGATACATGTGATAAAGAATCCTTGAGCCAACTCAAGGCACGCTGCCGTTATTTAGAATCTAATCCTCTCGCAAAAAACAGCGATGATGCATGGCTGGGCATGAACAGTTTATCTGGCAGTAGCTTATCTGGCAGTATGCAAACCTCAACGGCCAAATTCGATAAAGCACATAGCGCCGCCGAGAGCGAGGCATTTACCAATACACAGCTCGCGAGTGTCAATACCATGCTTGAGCATGAACCGTGTGTATTTCTTACCGGCCTGTCCGGTGCGGGCAAAACCACCCTTGTAGAGAAAGAACTATGCAAGAACGACGCGTTATATCTCACTGAGGCGAGCATTCTGGCTTGGGCTAACGATAAGTCTGATAAACGAAAAATCCTGTTTCTCGATGAAGCTAATTTAAGTCCTCGCCAATGGAGTGAACTTGAAGGCTTGTTTAACATTCCTCCCACCGTGCTGATCAATGGAATACTTCACCAGCTGACAGAAAATCACAAAGTGGTGTTCGCCGGAAACCCTGTAAATTATGGTGATGAACGCAAATTAGCACCGTTTTTCAAACGTCATGGCAATGCCGTGCTGTTTCCCCCATTACCACCATCGGTGATTTATGAAAAAATATTAAAGCCCGTATTTGACGGCACAGACATAGATATGGATCCTCTCACTGATCGCATATTGGATGTGTATCGCTTTGTCTGTGAGTGTTCTACTACTGACATTTTAATCTCACCGCGTGAGTTGCAAATGATGGCGCTGCTCACAATAACACGCGCCAAACAACACCCTGAACAGGATGTGGGTGCCATTGTCGAACATTTTAGCTATGAATTAGCTAAAAACCTGGTGCCTTTGGATAAGCGCACTCTATTTGATGCGGCATTCAAGCCAAAACATTCCGATCTGCATCAGCCAAACATCATTAATGCACAATCGTCGGATGTATATGGCGGAGATAATACATTTATTATCACTCCATCACGTCAAGTCATATCACAACAACTCACTGATCTGCTGGATTTGCGCCAATGGCGACGTGAGCAGGAAGCGGGGCTCAATCCGCAGCAGAAGAGCGGTGGTTTGGGCGGGATCATCATCGAGGGCGAGTCAGGAATTGGTAAAAGCGAACTGATCGTTGCTGCATTAACCGCCCGCAACTACACCGAAGTGCACGACTTTAAAACGCCCGCCAGCGTGGAAAATCCATTTTATCGTATGCCCGTGAGCATGCCATTAAATGAGAAGAAAGAGTTGCTCATTAAAGCATTTAACGAAGGTGCCGTCGTGTTGATTGATGAAATCAACAGCTCACCCATGATGGAACGTTTGCTGAATGACTTGCTCATGGGTAAAAACCCTGAGCATAAAGAAGGTACTATTGTTAAACCCGGATTTATGGTGATTGGCACACAAAATCCCATTACCATGGCAGGACGTCGAGCACCCAGCACAGCATTACAAAGACGCATCATCACTACCGTATTGCCTGAATACACGACCGATGAAATCAAGACTATTTTACTTAGTAAGGGCATCAAGCCAGCAGAAGTTGACTCCATGGTTGCGGCTTACGAAAAAAATAAGGCGTATGCAGTAAAAAACAACTTGACACCAGCGCCTAATTTTCGGAACTTGATTGATATGGCTGATGATCATTTGAAATCAAGGATCACTGTGCTTTCTCCCGAGAAAATACCTGAAACCGGTCCACCTTTGATTGGGATTGGGAAGAAGCGCAAAGTAATGGCTAATTACAAACGGGCACTGGATGAGATCAAAGCGCCAGAGAAATCAGATGATATTCGGGAACAGTCAATTAGGGTGAAGCATTGACAGAATAGATCCGTCCTAAAAAATCGTATAAAATGAAATATCAGCGCTCATAATCTGTCTCAACCTCAGGAACCCAAGTATGAAAGGATTCGTTTTTAAAGCCACCGTTGTTACCACCGCCTTATTTGCTACATCACTGTTAACCCCACTGGCATTTGCAACCAACCATTCGAAGACCACGATGTTTACAGGATCAGGTTGTATGGCATGCCATCAGCAACATCAAGCACAGAGAAAGACAGCCTCGCATGCAGTAAAAAAAGGATCCTCTCTAAAAAAGATCTGAAAACCCATGTCGAATTTTTAACCTCTGATCCTCTGGAAGGCCGGCTCACAGGTACTATGGGTGAAAAACTGGCTACTCAATATGTCGCGAATGTGTTTCATCATTTAGGACTTGAACCCGCTGGAGACAACGGTACATTTTTTCAAGCATTTGATTTTATGGCTGGTGTCTCATTAGGAAAAAGCAATTCGTTCACGATTACAAATCAAAAAGGTGAGACAAAACATCTTATATTAGAGCGTGATTGGCGCCCTCTCTCATTTTCGGACAATCTTGCTTTTGAGAGTACTGAACTGGTTTTTGCGGGATATGGAATTACAGCACCTGCCTTAGGCAATCATCCGGCTTATGATTCATATAGTGGCTTAAACGTCAAAGATAAATGGGTTGTTGTTTTCAGATATATACCAGAAAAGATAACTGACGAACAACGGCGCCATTTAAATCAATATGCCTCCCCTCGCTATAAAGTGTTCACAGCGCACGATCATGGCGCGAAAGGCGTTATTTTTGTGAGTGGTCCAAATTCAAAGGTAAACAATGAATTAATTCCTCTGTCTTTTGATGCGTCCCTGTCGGGATCTGGTATTGTCGCGGTGTCGGTGACAGATAAAACTCTGGATGATTTACTAAAGTTTGAAGTCCGACGTCCCGCGGGACGTCGAGATCTGACCCTACAGACAATGCAAGATAAACTCGATTTGGGCCAACAGGATGTGTCATCCTCGTTAACAGACATCAAGATTATGGGTCAAATCAACATTGAGCAAAACAAACAACGCGGGCGTAATGTGCTTGCAAAACTTAAATTGGGTGCAGCATCCGCAGAGATGATGGTCGTCAGTGCGCACGTTGATCATTTAGGGCGTGGTGAGCTGAGTGGTTTGATTCATTCCGGAGCTGACGACAATGCTTCTGGCGTAGCCAGTGTTTTAGAGGCTTCTGCAAGATTAAGTCAGTTGAAAACGCTGGGTAAACTCCATGGAAAGAAAGATATTTTGTTTGCCATTTGGTCTGGAGAAGAGTTAGGGTTGCTTGGATCGGCTCATTTTGTACAGGATTTCATGACAAAATCCACAAATAACTCGTTACATCCAGCGATTGATGCTGATATTAATTTGGATATGGTGGGTCGTTTTAGAGAGAAACTCGCTCTACAAGGAACGGGTTCCAGTTCAATGTGGCCCATGCTGATTGAGCAAGCCAATGCGAAACATGCTATCCCGTTGATCTCACAAAGTGACCCTTATTTGCCAACTGATTCAACTTCTTTTTACCTGCATGGGGTGCCTTCACTTAATTTTTTCACCGGATCACATGAAGAATATCACACGCCTCGTGACACAGCAGACACCCTGAACTATGAGGGAATGAAAAACATTACAGAACTGTTGGTTGATCTGATTCTGGCACTTGAAAAACAGCCAAAAGCGATTGATTTCCGGCAGGTATCAAAGACTGGCGATAGACACGGACGCGGGTTTAGAGTTTACCTAGGCACCATCCCAAATTATACCAGCGCTGATATTTCAGGCGTGAAGCTCGAGGGCGTAACAAAAGATTCGCCAGCTGAACAAGCCGGTATCAAACCGAATGATGTGATTATCAAGTTAGCGGGAAAGACGATCCATGATATTTATGATTATACGTATGTTCTGAGTGCATTGCGGATTGGAGAACCGGTTAAGATGGTTGTGCTTCGTGGACAAGCGACGGTTGCTTTAACTATTATTGCACGACATCGGGAATAGCGTTTCCCTGTAATTAGAGCGTACTAACAATATAGACATTATTGCCTTTAGCCTAATGTTCCGCTATCGTACGGGCCTGAACGATGGCTCTCGTAGATCATAAAAAAAAGGATTTTATAAATGAAACAATTTGTAACCGCGCGCAATATAACCGCAGCAATATCTGTTAGTGCCTCGTTACTTTCTCCCATAAGCTTGGCTATGCCACTCACCACCACTGATCCCTACAATTGGACAGGATTTTATGCCGGTCTCAATGCAGGTGCGGTGAAGCACACCATGAATGTAACTGATATTGAAGCCACCTCTTTTTATGCCACCATCCAGGAAGTATCCGATCCCAATTTCACCGGCGGGTTACAAGCCGGATATCGTCGTCAATTGGATCTAACCCGCGCATCAGGCGTTTATGGTCTGGAATTCAGTGCTAATTTTTCTAATGCTGCGTTTAATCAGGAATATGGTTCTTCTTTTGCTCAATATCAACTGAGCGCCGAAAATGCACTCAAGGAGGCCTATCTACTGCAATTAATGGGCGGTATAGCAACAGACAAAACATTATTATTCCTGGCAGCGGGTTTATCATGGGCAGATATTACGGGCAATATGACCAGTCTGAATGGCATTCCATTCTTTCACTCATTCAATACCGGTAAAACAGCGTTTGGTACAGCGGTGGGTGGCGGTATTGAATATGCCTTTTCCAAAACAATTTCTGCGCGCTTCAAGCTAGATGTCATCACACCCAATGCTTATTTGAGTGTTGATGATGTGGGCGATAATTTCCAGATCTCAAACAATATCGTACAAGGTACAATCGGCGTTAATTATAGGTTTAAAGGGATTTTTTAATGAAAGATGTACGTAAAACGCTGGGTTATGTGCTCGTTTATCTTGCTTTAGGAACGGGAATTTCATCTGCCAACACGACCGACAATCAGACCGATGATCTAAGTCAGATTTTACCCGGGTCAGCATTGCCCTTCAGTGTCGCCCTGGAACAAACCAACATCCAATTGCCTGTAGGCCTTCACTCAGGTGTGTTTGGAGTATACCAAGGGCTCTGGATACTGATCGCAGGACGTACAAATGGTCTACATGGATTTACTGATGTGGGTTCTTTTCCAGCTGGCTATCAAAATACGAATATTTATGTGGTTAACCCCACCACAGGTATAATCAGCTCTCGTTCCTTGAATGACCCCAGCTCTGGTTTGAGTCAACAACAAATAGATACCTTATCCGTTACCAGTCCACAAGGGTATCAAGATGGTACGACACTGTATATGACGGGTGGCTATGGTATAGATACAAATAGCGGACGATTCGGAACCAAACCGGTTTTAACAGCCATCAATCTTCCAGGTATAGTCCAATGGGTTACAGAACCCGGAAATGGACGTTATTCTGTAGTTAGTAACATCAGTCAAATTTATAACCCCATTTTTCAAATCACGGGGGGAAAAATGTTTAAGTCAGGCAACATAACACAACTCATTTTTGGACAAAATTTTACGGGTGAATATACTAGCGACAGCAATGGAGCTTATAGTGAACAAGTAAGGCTATTTCAAATCAACAATACTAACGGACAATTAGCTGTCAATATCTACTCTTCAAAACCACAAGTACAAGATGCCGACTTTCGACGTCGAGATCTAAATGTTATGCCAGTCCTGCTTAATGTAAACAATCTTCTGCAATATGGTTTTGTGGCTTATGCCGGCGTTTTTACTACTGAAACAGGTGTCTGGACCGTGCCCGTAGTGATAGATGAGGCTGGCAATCCAGTCATGGCAGATCCTGATTCCCCCTCTACGTTCAAGCAAGGAATGAATCAATATGTTTGCGCCACAGCAGGCCTGTATTCAAGAAAATATAAGAGCATGTATGACATTTTTTTCGGTGGCATGTCATATGAGTTTTATGACAATGGAGTATTGGGTGTAGATCAGCTAATTCCTTTCATCAATCAGATAACGACTATACAGATGGACAGTACTGGCAATTTTACCCAGTATTTAATGGACAGCCAGTATCCCGTTATCCCATCAACAACCGTTAATCCGGGAAATCCGCTTCTCTTCGGTGCTGGAGCATATTTTATTCCAAATAATATCCCCATGTACCCCAATAAAGTGCTAAGCCTTGATGCCATTCGCAAGCCCACTGTCATTGGATATGTCGTCGGTGGGATAGCAAGTACTGTACCCGATACAAATTTTGTAACCGATTCATTCGGCTCACCTTATGTATTTAAAGTGACGTTAACACCTACGGGTTAAGCCTAAAAAAAGCAGTTGAAAGCAGTTGAATCTTGTAATACGTCATTTATATGCTATAACAAGTTAAACAGCCTCACGGAGAAAATCATGAGCAATAAAAAATTTTCTGAACGTTTAAATAAAGCATTAGATGATATTGGCGTTCCAGAACGAAGTAACGAACGTGTAGAGATTTTTTCAAAGCTCATCAAAGTGCCTCGATTTAAGGCCGATGCGATCCTGAATGGCACAATGCCCCTCGACGCACATCTACTCGAAATACTCACCCAGGAACTCGAAGTCACTGAAGACTGGTTGCTAGGGAAAGAGTCGTAAGCCGCCCGCTTTCCTGCTATTATTAATTTTTTTCATATAAATCATATCCTGTGCTCAATCAATCCTGTGAAACCCTGACTGGTATCGGTCCTACGCTAGCCGCGAAACTCTTGCAATGTGGCATTCATACTGTGCAGGATTTGCTGTTCCATCTGCCTTTTCGTTATCAGGACAGAACCCGAATTACCCCCATCCAGGATCTACGCGCCAATGACTGGTGTGTCGTTGTGGGGAGGGTTTGCAAAACAGAAATTAAACAGGGCAAACGCACGATGCTCTACTGCTATGTAGAAGACAAAACCGGTATATTAACCCTGCGATTTTTTAATTTTAACAAACAGCAAGTCAAACAACTCAACGACAGCAAACTCATTCGTGCCTTTGGCGAAGTACGCGAATTTGCGAACAAACTGGAAATGATTCACCCCGAATACCAATTGCTCGATGACAATGGCGAATGCCCGGTTGAAGAAACGCTTACGCCCATTTATTCCACGACCCACGGCTTGAGCCAAACCCGCCTGCGACAATTGATCAAACGTGCAATAACCCATTGCCATGATGCGCTGGTCAGTCTTGAATGGATGAATCATGACCACTTGCAACAGCACTGTTTTCAATCCATGCAGGCCTCGATCGAACAACTTCACAATCCACCGCCAGACATCTCATTGCAAACGCTGGAAGATGGCGCGCACCCGGCGTTAAAACGGCTGGCATTTGATGAACTCCTTGCGCAACGTCTAAGCATGCAATTCGCGCGTCAACAACGGGCAACATTGACAGCACCGACTCTCCCTTCAACGCATTCATTACTGGATCAGTTTTTAGCGATTTTACCCTTCGCATTAACCAACGCGCAAACCCGTGTTTATCACGAAATCAGGCAGGATTTAACACAGGAAAAGCCGATGTTACGCTTGGTGCAAGGCGATGTAGGATCGGGAAAAACCGTGATTGCAGCCCTCGCCGCAGTGCAAGCCATTGCCAATGGCTATCAGGTCGCATTCATGGCACCTACCGATATTTTAAGTGACCAACACGCCCAGACGCTATTCACCTGGCTAACCCCATTGGGCATCACTGTGGGTCGGCTGAGCGGTAAAATGAATGCTCGGGATCGCAGAGAGGCACTGAGTTCACTAGCTGATCATCAATGTCAGCTGATTGTTGGCACACACGCGTTATTTCAAGACAGTGTATCTTTTGCACGATTAGGACTAGTCATTATTGATGAACAGCATCGATTTGGTGTCGAGCAGCGTTTGTTGTTACAACAAAAAGGTCAACAGGATCAATGCATTCCCCATCAGCTACTCATGACGGCCACCCCCATTCCAAGAACACTCGCCATGACGCAATTCGCGCACTTGGATTTATCCAGCATTGATGAACTGCCACCGGGACGCACCCCCATTACCACAGCAGTATTAAATCAGGACAAACGAGAGTCCATCATTGATAGACTGCAAGCCGCCATAGCCACTGGCCGTCAGGCTTACTGGGTTTGTACATTGATTGATGAGTCAGAAAAATTACAATGCATTGCCGCCACTGCGAGTGCCGAAAGCCTGCAGGCACAATTACCAGAAATACGCATTGGTTTGGTACACGGCCGGATGAAAGCATCCGAAAAAGACGCCGTCATGGCCGCGTTTAAATGCGGAGACATTCAGGTTTTGGTCGCCACTACAGTGATTGAAGTGGGGGTCGATGTATCCAATGCCAGTCTCATGATCATTGAAAATGCCGAGCGTCTGGGCTTGTCACAATTACACCAGCTACGTGGGCGTGTAGGCCGAGGCAGTGCTCAATCGCATTGTCTTCTCCTCTACCAGTCCCCGCTCTCAGCACAAAGCAATGAACGCCTCCGTGTCATGCGTGAGACGTGCGATGGGTTTATCATCGCTGAAAAAGATCTGCAGTTACGCGGCGCTGGCGAATTTCTGGGCAAACGACAAACAGGCTACCGCGAATTTACAGTAGCCAACCTACCTCGCGATCAGGCCCTGCTACCATTACTGTCGACTACTGCAGCCAAATTACTACGTGATGACCCGGCGACAGCACGAATCATTGCAAAGCGTTGGTTAGGGGAGTTTGAGCAGTTTTTGCAGGGGTAATTCGAACCAATAGTGACATTTGAACAATAGAATCCATGCCGAATCGTGCCTCAGCGTTATCTGTAATCATTGGCAAGCTGTCATTATCAGCACGTTGAATATACATTAAGTTAATGCTGTATTTACTGGGTATTGGCGAAGCAGAATCAGCTATTTCTGTGTTTTTAGAGAACATAATACCATCCTTATCCAAGGGCTCAAGGCTTATTACGAAATGAGTTCATTTGTTCATCATTGTCTTTTGTAGAATGATCGAGATTGTTCATATAGTGCATTAGCACAATGATTGCATTATCAATTTCTTGATCCATTGACTGATAATTAACTTGATTTTTTATTCTATCTTCACGAGGTAACGATCGTTGATATTGTAAACCTGCGAGCACATATTGCATTAATGGCATGGTGAGTACATTAAAATACTCCGAAATATTTTGTCTCATAACAATGGTAGGTAGACAGCAATAATGCGTTGAATCACGGATATTTTCAACATGCATGTTAAAACTAGCTACTTTGCTTAAACGGTCCTGCATCTGCCAAAATGGTGCATCATAATTAAGTGTGGGCGGTAAAAGTCCGAGGTATTGGCACAATTTATCATTGCCTAGATTTGAGTTATACGCATGGAATGGAACAGAAGAATAACAAAAGTAAGCACCACGTCCCTCATTGAGAGGAAACTCAAGCAATGGGAGGCAATGATCCTTTGTAACGTTTTTATAATTGATTAGTTGTTCTGTAACAATGGCATTGGCATCACAACCTAAACAAGAAAAGGTATAAAAGGAATGTCTCGCACTCCCCCCTCCTTTCACATTAAGCTCATCTAACGTAGCTAGGCCTCTCAACACAATCCTGGGCTCGCCATGTGAGTAGTCTAATACCTCTGCATTCGTTCTCCATCCGCTTTGATCTATTGCTTGTTGAATTCCAGGAATACTCCCAACAATCGTATATGTAGTATACCGAAGAATAGTATCGGGGGTTACAGTGGTGGCATACACATTGTCATCCAATGCAAAACGCTCGGTAAGATTAAAGAGTGTTTCGTTGTAGAGAGTTAATGTCTGCAATGTATCTTCATCACCGACAAACCAATACGAATTCGCATTGAATACGATAGAACAAGTACTATCGCCATCCACAAGCGACTCCACAAATTTATCATACTCTTCCGAACCATACATGCATGGTTTCTGAGAAGAATATTCAAACAACGAACGAATATATAGTGATTGTTTTTCTCTATCTAAGTGACAAAATGCAGAAAAATTTATAAATTGCATAATATACTCCTGAAAAAAATATTTTATATATTATATTTTATATACAGTTAGTATATATCAAAAACAAGCTCTCAATATTTATGCGTATAAATTAAGCGACTTTTTTAAATGTGAACAGCCCCTAATGTTTTTATTTCTTAACAAAACAAACCGAAGAGGTGATGGTGTCGATCTGAATTCACCTATTTTTTGGCAATTGTTCAATTGCCAACTGATAATATATCGACTATTATAAATTATCAATTGAAGAAAAATAGTAACTTATGAATCAACAACTGATCAAGCAATTAATTCAAGAGCAAACACCAATCCGATTACTGAATGATCACGTTATCCGGTGTTTAATGTAATCGTCCAAGCTATTCAAGTTACAACAATGAATGAAACACTAAACGGTATTGTCAGCAAAGTAACCTACCATAATCAAACAACAGGTTGGTCAGTCCTCAGGGTGCATCCACTCAATGCGCCACAACAACAAGAAACTGTCACGGTGCATCAAACCAAGGTATTTGCTGGCGCCACGATGGAGTTCATTGGAGCATGGACTATCGATGGAAAATATGGTCGTCAATTTAAAGCAAATAAGGCCATTGAAAAAAAACCAGCCACAACCGCATCGATTGAAAAATATTTAGGATCTGGACTTATAAAAGGAGTAGGGCCAAAAACCGCAAAAAAAATTGTCAAATATTTCAAACAAGATACGTTGGAAATCTTTGAGTCCAACATCAATCGATTAACGGAGGTTCCGGGGATCGCCACAAAAAAGCTTAATATGATTGAATCGGCTTGGACTGAACATAAAGCGATTAGAGATGTGATGATGTTTTTACAGCATCATGGGATAAGCACGCTGTTTGCTGTAAAAATCTATAAAAAATACGGCGATGAAGCAATAAAAATTGTGACAGAAAATCCATATCAGCTGGCTAATGATTTTTATGGAATTGGATTTTTTTCAGCCGATAAAGTGGCATTAAGCCTTGGTTTGGCGCCTGATAGCAAGCAACGCATAATCGCTGCAATAAAACACGTATTGGCCGCAAGTCGAGAACAAGGGCATTGTTATTTAACCTTGCAACAGATTAATACAGGCATTATAGCGTTAATTGAAATGAACCTGGGCGATCAATTATTAGAACATCTTGCGTTTATGGAAAAAGATCAGCAAATTAAAACCAGAATGATCAAAAAAGACAACCAGGATCGTGTTTGCTACTACTCCAAAACACTGTTTTATGATGAGCAAACCGTTGCTAAAAGAATAATTGATATGAACGGCGCACTACCTTTGGACTCTGCCCGAGTAGCTTCATGGATTGCAACCTATTGCGAGAAAAAATCAATTTCCTTAAGTGATGAGCAGGCTAATGCCGTAGAAAACATTGTTCAACATCGCTTTTCAGTGTTAACAGGCGGCCCTGGATGTGGAAAAACGACAACCACATTAGTTATTGTACGACTCCTTGAGGCGATGAAAAAACGTGTTTTACTGGCAGCCCCTACGGGACGTGCCACACAAAGAATGACCGAGGTGATTGGGCGAGAGGCCAAAACAATACACCGGTTACTTGAGTGGAAAGTAGGTGAGTTTAAAATGAATGAGGACAACCCTCTTAATGCTGATTTTTTAATCGTGGATGAGTGCTCCATGCTCGATATCAGTTTGAGTGCGTCCTTGTTAAAAGCCGTTCCAATAAACTGCCAGGTTCTTTTTATCGGTGACGCAGATCAACTTCCATCTATTGGTGCGGGTAATGTTCTGAAGGATATTATTGGATCAGTGGTTGTACCCTGCTTTAGATTAACTAAAATTTTTCGCCAAGCACAAGCTTCGTCAATTATAAAATATGCCCATGAAATGAATAAATCAAAAACACCCCATATTAATTCACCGTTTAACAAGCCTGAACTATGGCAATCAGGGGAGGACTGTCTCTTTATTGACTCCGATGAAGCCACGAAAGAACAACTCAGTTTCATCTCCAAGGTGAAGCATCAATTTAACTGGAAAACCGATGATTTGAAAGACGCATTGGACGTAACTCCTTTTGAATTTAGAGCAGAAGAAGACATTAAATCAGCTTATGAGCAGGACTTCACAGTCCCTGATAAATTTAAGCACGTTGATTTAAACAAACTGCATCACACAGACAGTGATCTACAGGCATTAAAAATGCTATTGAAGAAAATACACCCCTGGTCATCATTGCATTATGGGCTTACAGCGGTTGATGTGGTTGTGAAACTGTATTTAAACTGGATCCCAAAATATAAAGGATTCGATACTGAAATTCAAATTTTAACGCCCATGACGCGAGGCAGCCTTGGATCTGCGAATTTAAATAAGGTCATTCAAGAGAAAGCAAACCCCTATTCTGTGCATAAAAATCAAATAAATATAGGGGAAAAAATATTTCGTGAGGGTGATCGCGTCATACATCGCCGTAACAATTATGATTTGAATGTTTTTAATGGGGATATTGGAAAAATAATAACGATTGATAATGAAAATCTCACGTGTTTGGTTTCGTTTTCCCCTGATAACAGAACGGTTCATTATGAAAAGGACGACATTATGGAGTTGGACTTGGCCTATGCAATAACCATTCATAAATCACAGGGAAGTGAATTTTCAACCGTCATTATTCCAGTCCTCACACAACACTTTAAAATGCTCTACAGAAACTTAATTTACACTGGATTAACCAGGGCAAAAAAACTGGCCGTATTTGTTGGAACCAGGAAAGCCATGTCCATGGCGATTAGACAACAAGACACGAATAACAGGCAGACGGCTTTGGAACTGTTAATTAAAATGGATGGAAAGGAATAAACTCGATCCCGCAGTTTTAATGAACCTACATGTTGCCTCATAACCAAATGTTACCCAAAACATGTCTATACTTAACAGTATGCGAACTTAAACCAACATAAATGGTGACATGATGCCTTTCCAAGCCAATATAGAGCCAATCCCTAGAAAGATACACTTCATTTGGTTGGGAGGCCCTATTCCAGAGCACTATCTTAGATCAATCGCAGGCCTTGCAAAATTAGCAAAAAAAGATGGCTATGAAATTAATCTATGGGTAGATAATGAAAAAAATTATGCAAAAACAGCTGATCAATGCAACATCTCTATCCCTAACTTAAACATAAGGAATATCAGAAGCGAATTATATGAAAAGCAAAATAATGACCCATTTTATCAGAATGACAGCTCTGATTTTGCATTGCAACTCATCACAGCAAAACGATTTCAAATCTCTGTTGAGCGTGAGCTGATTGGATTTCACAATTTTGCTGCAGCATCAGACTTATTAAGGCTCGAGATATTGCGTCAAGAGGGCGGATGGTATTTTGATACAGATACTGAGTTTCCTGACATTAACCCTCCATATCCTCCCAGTCTTAATAGAAACGTTGATTTGAGAGACGTTGATTCGAATTTAGAGTGGGCATTAGACTCGTACAAAAGCCAATATCAGTCTTATCTACAAAAACTTCGTGACTTCAACGGAGGACAAGACATTCCGACTGCCCCTGAGCGTCCAGTCAATAACAAAGAATGGTATAATCGTTATACACAAAAATCTGAGCAGTTAGAGGCCACTGTGGAAGCGCTTCATCTTAGCTTGTTGAATGATTACAGAAATTTTAATGCACATACGGCAACAGCAACAAAAGCAACGAGACCACACCTGAGTGATATCAGTATTCCGAAATTAGGTATTGTTACAAATCATGATATATACAAAAAAAAATACGATGCAGATGATCATATAGTTACAATTGATGCTAAGTTTTATGGAAGTAATGATATCTTGGGCGCAGTTCCAAACAATGATTGCATAAAGTGCATGATTATTGAATCAATGCATGCATATCAACGTGCCGACATGAAAAAATATAAGAAAGAACTGAGTCAAATGGATCTAAAACGTTTCCCGAATGCAGTAGAGTCTAGAAGATTACTGACTATGGAGGTATCAGGACCTGGAGTTATACAAAAAGTCATGTCTAAAAAATGGGATGATGTTCAAAAGGAAATCTCTGCAGACTCAACCCTGAATGACCTGGAAAAAAGTCGTTTAATTAGCAAAACATTTCACTCAACCAAGTTAGGGGTCAACGTGAATTATGATGATCATATAGATCGTGCTGCAGGTATCACAGTAATCAGCAACTCCGATCTTACATGGCTATCTTCCAAAAAAACATACCCATCATTTGATACCAGTAATCTTCCTGATCTAAAAACGAATACTGCTAAATCAATTGATTCTGATGATCTGGAAAATCCTGAAAATCAAATCTCTGGCCCTAAACAGTAGCCATTCTGCATAACTGTTCGCCAATCACTCGATTCCGCAGTTTTGATGATGTCAAGACTATTTATTTATATTATTTTTGGATAAGATAGCAAGGGATCCCTAAGGCGCTCTTCTGACTACTCCCTCATTACTGAATTGTGAATAACTTTTTAAGTTTAAATTTAGTCTGATCACTTGACAAGATTTCGACTTGGTATAACCAATTGAAAAATATGTTTATTTTCAACTTTAAGAGCGAGTTTGTCAGGCTACGATTATCCACAAAATCTGTGGGTAACTCTGTGGGCAGGATATTAAACTCATTGATAATACACGATATAGCGTCCTGGTTTGGAACTACCCAGCCGCACTGACTCAAGGTAAATGATGCATCAACATGATCGATATGGCCAAGCAAAAAAAATCACTTTGATAGGTGCCGTGGTTAACGCATTACTAGGTTTTATCAAGCTCATTGGTGGCGTCATTTTTCATTCACATGCCTTGATTGCTGATGGGATACATTCGTTTGCCGACCTCGTGACAGACATGATGGTTCTTTTTGCATCCAAATATGGCAGTCAAGATGCCGACGAGTCTCATCAATATGGCCACAAACGCATCGAAACGGCCGCAACATTTATATTGGCCCTGCTACTCATTCTTGCAGGTGTAGGCATTGCCTGGGACTCACTGGATGAAATCATTTTTAATCAACATACGATGCCCAGCTCTTTCGCTTTACCCATTGCTGCTTTATCTATTTTAGCTAATGAGGTCTTATTCCACTGCACGCGTCGTGTTGGCAAGCGTATTCACTCGGATTTGATTATTGCCAATGCCTGGCATCACCGCTCTGATGCTGCCTCATCTGCCGTAGTTGTAATCGGCCTGATTGGGAGTCTATTGGGCTGGGTATGGTTTGATGGGCTGGCAGCCATTGTTGTGGGTTGCATGATTATTCAAATGGGTTTGAGTTATGGGTGGAATAGTGTCAAAGAACTCGTTGATACGGCAGTTGATCAACAACTATTGACGGAAATTGAACAAATTATTCGTAGCATAGACGGTGTGCAAAAAATTCATCAATTGCGCACGCGCATGATGGGTGGTGATATTTTTATTGACGTACACATCCAGGTATCCCCCATGATTTCAGTGTCCGAAGGACATTTTGTGGCTCAACATGTACATCTCGCACTGGTTGAACAGCTTGAACGTGTCAATGATGTTACTGTGCATGTTGATCCAGAAGATGATGAGACCTCTGAGCCATCATTCAATTTGCCCAATCGTCAGGCCGTCGAGCTTGAATTTCTGGAAAAGTGGCGGGCTGATTACCCTGGTATTCAGCACTGGATATTGCATTATCTTGATGGAAGTCTGTCAATCGACTTAATATGCGATCAACCGCTCGGCCAAGCGGATGCACTTCAGCAACGTATTAAAGATGATCTGGCCACACAAACCAATATTACAGCGGTTCGTTTATTGAGCCATACGGCAACGCTTGCTATACTTCATGTAAGTAAAAGTTAAGGATCACACCATATGGCCACGGCCACATTAAAATTATTTTTTGCACTCAGCATTTTGGCTGTAATCCTACTCGCAGGCTGGTATCCATTTAAAAAACGCCTGAGCAAAGACGAGCATTTTGATTTCCCAATAGGCGAAACATTGGCAACCGGTGTATTTCTCGGAGCCGCCTTGCTACACATGTTGCCTGAATCGAATGCCATGTTTAATACCATGGGCTACCATTACCCATTTGCCTACCTGATTACCGGTGGTATTTTCCTGCTGTTTTTGTGGCTTGAACATATCGGCAAGGAACTGTATCACCACAATGACGCATCCCATCCGGCCTTTGCCATCCTGGCCTGGCTCATGTTATCCGTTCACTCATTAGTACTTGGTACAGCGTTAGGCCTAAGTCATGAATATGGTTTGATTATCATGCTGTTTCTGGCGATTATCACCCACAAATGGGCAGAAAGTTTTGCGATTGCAATGCAGTTAAACAAAAGCTCCTTAACCGCAAAAAAAAGCGCTATATTGTTTGTTGTTTTTGCATTAATGACACCACTGGGTATTTTTACAGGCTGGTATTTTGGTCGAGGAGTGGAAACCAATTCTCTGATAGATCCCATTTTGATCGCCGTATCCGCCGGCACGTTTCTGTATCTCGGAACCCTTCACGGTCTCGAACGTTGCGTAATGGTTCAACGCTGCTGTAATTTGCGTGATTTCAGCTTTGTGATTATTGGGTTTTTGTTGATGGCGTCAGTGGCATCTTATGTTTAGAGGCGGTTTAGGAGTCGCGTAATCTCCTCAATTAAATATAACGGGATATTTAACACCTTGCCATCCTGCTTTAAATTTAACATTGACACCCGCAAAATTAATTCCGGATTATATTTTTCTGCATAGATCTTCAAGCTTTTACTTCTAACGGATGCATTTGACTTCACTTCCAGTGGAATAATATTACCAGCCTGCTGAATAATGCAATCAACCTCCGCACTACCCTGACTTGTCCAATAATACTGATTTTGAAAGCACGGCGCTAAAGCTTGAAATACATAATTTTCAGTCAGTGAGCTCCGGAACTCTTGAAACAATTGGTCTCCATCCAACAAAGCTCTAACCGGCAATTCAGAAATCGTATTCAATAATCCGACATCCAGAAGATAAACTTTAAAAATATCCAAATTACTGTACGCTTTCAAGGGCATTTTGGGCGTCGAAATGTTATGTACTTTATATATCAACCCCGCAGCATTTAACCATTGTATAGCTTCTTCATACTCTCTGGCACGGGCACTTGAGCGCACTATTGAATAAATAAACTTCTTGTTTTCTTTTGCCAACTGACTTGGGATGGAGTTCCATACTTCTGAAATCTTAATACTTAAACTTTTTGCAGCATGCTTTGAAAAATCAAGATCATACGATTTCAAAATATCCTGATGTACTTTTCTTACGGCATTAAAGTCCTTGCTATTAACATAGGTTAATACAGCCTCCGGCATACCACCGGTAAAATAATAAATTCTTAATAACTCATTCAATTTATGATGAAAAGGCTCAGGCAATGGTTCTATTTTAGCAATGCCGATGAGGTACTCTTTTAACATGACCTCGCCAATAGCATCTAAAAACTCCATAAAGCTTAATGGGTACAAATGTTGAAAATTAACTTTACCAACAGGGAATCCTTCTTTATTCCCCATTTTAACCCCCAGCAACGAACCGCAGGCACAGACATGATATTCATTCGCATTTTCATTGAAATATTTTAAGCTATTCAGCGCGTGAGGGCATTCCTGTACCTCATCAAAAATGATCAACGTATGTTGTGGATGA
This sequence comes from Gammaproteobacteria bacterium, assembly GCA_013289415.1. GTDB lineage: Bacteria > Pseudomonadota > Gammaproteobacteria > Legionellales > Legionellaceae > DDPF01. The sequence continues at coordinate 124,045 of JABDAB010000001.1, read as the reverse complement.
ATGGGCTTGTTAAAGTGTATTGATAGTTTATAAATAATGTCCTTCGGATCCAAACTGGTTTCAAAATATTTTTTTAATCCAGGACTATCTTCAAAATTCAAATACACATGATCACGGTATGCAATTTTTGCAAATGTATTTAATATGTGTGTCTTACCTACTTGCCTCGCACCATAAAGCAACAAGGGTTTACGATGTAAATCCGCTTGCCAAGCCATCAGATTTTCAAGAATATTTCGTTTCATAAGATACCCGAATCGGTTCACTGATCACGTTTTATCAACGATAAAGGTGTTAAATATCACATTTATCGTTGATAAAACGTGATCTAATACACAATATTAGTACTAAAAACGTGATATATCAAGTTCAATGGTAACACGCCAGGTAATACAAAATACGTATATATCGCTATTCACATTTATGGGTAAACCGGCGTATAATGCTCTTTTTTAAAGTTAAGAGCGTATTATTTATGTATGACCGTCACTCCAAGACTGAACAATTAAATATTCCAATATTTCAACCCAAGACACACACTTCGTCGGGAAAGTTCCATTCTGAATTGACTTGGAACGTGGTCACAAGTTTATTACATACAGAGGAGTCTATTTTCAACGCAGAACACTCGGATGAGTCTGAAGAGATCAATGCGCCACAAAACATCGATAACAATGAATCGGTTGCAAAAGGCAACGAAGATTTAGATATAGAAGCAAACAGTAAGGAAGTTAAACAACATCCTGTCTCGAATCAAGGTATATTTTTGAAAAGCCCAAGTACTGATAGCCTTGAGGATTTTCAATTCAATCTAGATATGTGAATTTAAGCTTCAATGACCTCAAGTCCAGCCATATATGATCGCAATGCTTGAGGAATATGAATATTTCCGTCTTTGTCCTGATAATTTTCCATAATAGCGACCAGCGTCCTGCCCACAGCGAGTCCTGATCCATTCAATGTGTGCACTAGCTCCATGTCGTTGGTTGCGGAATTTCGATAGCGCGTTTGCATGCGCCGAGCTTGGAAAGACTCTGTGTTGCTACAGGATGAAATTTCACGATACGTGTTTTGGCTGGGTAACCACACTTCCAAATCATACGTTTTAGCAGCCCCGGCACCCATGTCACCAGTGCACAGGATCAAAACGCGGTACGGTAATTCTAGGCGCTGCAAAATCGATTCCGCGTGGCTAGTCAGCTGCTCCAGAGCATCATAAGATGATTCCGGAGTCGTGACCCATACCAGCTCAACTTTTTCAAATTGATGCTGGCGAATCAAGCCTTTGGTGTCTTTGCCATAAGAACCCGCTTCGCTGCGAAAACAGGGTGAATGGCAGGCGTATCGAATAGGTAAGGATTCAACATTCAAAATCATGTCGCGCACGGTATTGGTGACGGGGATTTCAGCTGTGGAGGTCAAATAGTAACCGGCATCGCCTTGAATCCTGAATAGATCTTCTTCAAATTTTGGCAATTGCCCTGTGCCACGCAGGCTGTCTGCGTTAACGATGTAGGGTACGTAAATTTCCTGGTAACCGTGCTCTTCTGTATGTACATCCAGCATAAATTGAATCAGTGCTCGATGTAGTTTTGCCAGTTGTGATTTCATCACAACAAACCGGCTACCGGTGATTTTGGATGCCAGTGCGAAATCCATTTGTCCCAAGCCTTCACCTAATACATCATGCGATTTAGCCTCAAAATCAAACTCAGGCACATTCCCCCAGCGACGAACTTCTTGATTGTCTTCTTCATTACGACCAATGGGTACAGATTCATGCGGGAGGTTTGGTAACCGCAGGCTGATGTCCTCAATTTGATGCAGGATCGCCGCGAGCTCTGCCTTTTTGGCTTCCATCTCATCACTGATGCGACCTACTTCCGTGCGCATTGGCGTGATGTCTTCATTGCGTGATTTAGCAAGACCAATGTCTTTAGAGCGTTGATTACGCTCATTTTGCAATGCTTGAGTGGCTACTTGCAGGGCTTTGCGTTGTGAATCAAGGGCAATGAATGCGGGCACATCGAACGTAAAACCACGTTTTTTTAATTGATCCGCGACGTATTGCGGGTTATCTCTTAGTAAATGAGGATCTAACATAAGGCACCTGATTTTAAAATAATGGTTTGAATTATGAACTACTCGCTCCGTGGCAAGGAACGTCAATATCACCCTACGAGCAGTTACTGAATTATATACTGACTCCGCAGTTATTAATGCCTAACACCGTCTCGAAGCCTTGGCTCAACCTACCGAACAATCCCGCGCGTAGATTTCATCAATGCCTCAATCATAGGCACCAATTCTGGGCAATCTTCTTTCATTAGATCCAGTTCACTCAGCGCTTGTTGTACTGTTAATCCCTTTCTAAAAATAACTTTATAAGCACGGCGCAAATAGTCAATCGCTGAGGATGAGAAACCTCGTCGTCGAAGTCCTACTGTATTAATACCACATGCCGATGTTGTATGGCCGGCAATCATGACGTAGGGCAACACATCCTTATTAACGTAAGTGGCGCGCGCAATAAATGCATATGCACCCACCTGACAAAATTGATGAACTGCAGCATAAGCACCAATAATTGCATAATCATCGATGATGACATGACCAGACAATGCTGAGTAATTCACCATAATAACCTGATTGCCAACCATGCAGTCGTGGCCAATGTGCGAATAGGCCATCAGAAAATTGTGATCGCCAAGCCGTGTAAGACCACCGCCTTTTACTGTGCCTCGGCTGATCATGCAAAATTCACGAATAACGTTATGATCACCAATTTCCAGACGTGTTGCTTCGCCTTGATAGGTTATATCTTGTGGTTCATCGCCAACAGATGCAAATTGAAAAATTTTGTTATGCTTACCGATAACTGTTGGTCCTTGAATAACCACATGTGGACCAATCCAAGTTCCTTCTCCAATATCAACATCAGCACCAATAATGGTTCCTGGACCTACGGTTACCCCTGCGCCTAATTTGGCTGAAGGATGAATTATCGCATGTTCACTTATCACTTTTTTTAATTTCCTTCGCGGCACTCATTAAATCTGCAGAGCAGGCCAGTTTTTCACCGACAAAAACTTCCCCATGCATACGCCAAAAATCGCGTTTTTGTCCAATTAATTTTATATTCAGACGCAATTGATCACCTGGTGTAACAACCTGTTTGAATTTGGCATTGTCAATTCCTGCAAAAAAATACAAAAATTCATACCCTTCTTTCGGCGTTCGCGACAGATTTGACAGTATAGCACTCGCTTGTGCCATAGACTCCAGCATCAATACGCCTGGCATGATGGGATTGCCGGGAAAATGTCCAGAAAAAAAAGGCTCGTTAATGGTCACATTTTTCGTGGCAACTATATAATCAAATACTTTGTAATCCAGAACCCTGTCAACCAGGATGAAGGGATAACGATGCGGTAATAAATCAAGAATTTTATTAATATCCACAAATCCACTCATGGGAAATCTCTCACTTAATTCTTTAAAAACGACTTAAACGCAAGTAGCAGGATGAAGGGTAATATATCCCCTCATCCGCCTTCGGCAATATCAATTAATTTCCTGCATAACCTTCGCTGTGACATCCAGTTTTTCTACGCTAAACGGTGCCGCATCTTTTTGAAAAACGAGGTCATATTTTTCACTTTCTGCTACTTTAGCAATGGCAGCACGGATTTTATTGTAAAATTCTTCCATCGCTTCATTGTGTGCTGTGCTCAGTTCCTGTTGATACTGCTGACCTTCTCTTTCAAATTGTTGCTGTGTACCGACAATTTGTTTTTCCAGGTCTTTTCTCTGTGTCTGGCTCATGATAGCCGTGTCACGTTTGAACTTTTCCATATCTTTTTTCAAGCCGTCTTCCATTGCGACCAGTTTGTCACGACGTGGCTTGAATTCTTTTTCCAATTTTTCCTGGATACCTTTCATCTGGGTTGATGTCTGCATGATTTTTTGCAAATCAACCACGCCGATTTTAGTGCCATCTGCAAAAGTACTGCCAGCACTGATTACCAACATTAACGCTATTAAAACACCACCAATTTGCTTCATGATTCCACTCCTGATTCAAAAACCTACCGACCTTACCACAAACTTTGCCTTACGCATTCCTGCGTGAGACATCTATTTTAATTGGCTATAAATGCTAGCACAAATCATTACCGGTTGCGATAATAACAATTAAAAACCTGACGACACTGAGAACGCAAACGGTTGTACTCTATCCAGGCGCTCTGCATTAAATGGTGTAGCCAAACTAAAGGCTAATGGACCAAACGGTGATCGCCACTCGACTGATACACCACCGGAGTAACGCATAGATCCAGTATTTGTGCCGCTAAAGGCTATCGGCGTTCCCTGAACAAATACATTACCCGCATCAACGAACAAGCTAACACGCAGTGTTTCACGACTAATCGGATACGGTAAGACCAAGCCAGCATTACCATTTACCAGGACGTTAGCACCAATTGCATTGCCATGATTATCTTTAGGGCCCAGTGAGTAACTGTCAAAACCACGAACCTGTCCTGGCTGTGCATTACCCCCTGCAAAGTAGTTTTCGTAAAAGGGTAATCCTTGACTATGCCAAGTGTTTCCGTAGCCCACATTCCCCATTAGCGTCGCTATAAACCCTTGAATCAGAGGATAATATACTCGCGCCTGATACGATGCCTTATAATAAGTCAGTGACTCAGACGTTGCTGGCAATGCAAATAGCAATCCTGCCTGTTGATTCGTTCCACGTGTGGGATAGGGCATTTGATCATAACTATTACGACTCCATCCTGACATTAACCGGATTTGATTAAAGTCACGTCCGTATTGATTCACAAAATTTTGAATTTGCAGCACGCTACCAACGGATTTAATACGAAGTCCCTGATACCCATACCCAAACTGCAGACTATTTTTTTCACCCAGCGGAACATTATAATTTATATCAGAACCATATCGATCGGAGCTATACGCACTAACATCCAAATGCTTCGGATCAACTGTCTGGAAATACAAGTCAAAACCTCGGCCAACGCCTGTTTTAGTATAAAAAGGGTTGTAGTAATTAAATGTATAATCCTGTCCCCAGTAGCTTGCGTTAAAACCTACACCAACGGTGCGGCCTGTTCCCATAAAGTTGTATTGGTTAAATGCGGCATTAACTTGTGGCCCGGTCGTACCATAGCCCAATGACGCTGTGGCTTCAGCTGAAGGAGCCTCTTCCAACTGCACATCCAGATCAACTTGATTGTTAGCACCTGGAACGGGTGTTGTTTTGATATTAATGTCTTTCAAATAATTTAACATTCGCAATTTACGTTCAGATTCTTTGATATTATGCAGGGATAACAAAGCGCCCTCATCCTGAGTAATAATGTTGCGCAAAACGTAATCAGCCGTTTTGGTGTTGCCATGAAAATCAATACGACGCACGTAAACATGCCGGCCTGGATCAACCACAAACGTAATAAATACCGTTTTATTGGTTTCATCAATGCGAGGTTCCGCGTTGACCGCTGGAAATCCAAACCCTACATCGCCAAGCGCCAAACCGATAGAGGAAATGGTTTCTGTCACTTGTTGACGAGAAAACACGTGACCTTTTTTAACCTGAACCAGCGATTCTATTTGTTTTTTAGGCAGAATTGTTTTACCTGTCACAGCAAAGCCGGAAAAATGATATTGCGGACCTTCCTCAATGTGAATATTAACAAACACATCCTTTTTATCCGGAGCTAACAAAACCTGTGAGGAGACAATATTAAATTTCAAATAACCATGATTCAGGTAAAAAGAGCGTAGAGCTTCCAATGATGCGTCCATTGAGGCTTTGGAATACTGATCTTTTTTAGTGAAATAGGTAAATACGTTGCTCGAGGACAATGCCAGCTCAGGCCGCAATTCATTCGCAGTGAAATCATGATTACCAATAATCTTGATTTCTTTAATGCGTGACACACGACCTTCAGACACCACCACGTTGATGGCCACGCGGTTTTCAGTCAAGTCGGTTACTTTGGCATTAATCCGCGCATTGTATTTGCCTCGCGCATTATAAGCTTGCTTAAGCTCCTTCTCGAGCCGTTCCAACGATGCTCGCTGAAACACGCGCCCTTTCACCAGCCCCATGTCTTTTAGCAGCTCTTTCATTTTATCACTGGGGATTTCTTTATTACCCACAACGGTAACCGACCCAATAGTTGATCGCTCAACGACTTGAACGACCAAAGTATTGCCCTGCCGTTCAAGCACGACGGATTGAAAAAACCCCGTCTCATATAAAGCGCGAATAATTTGTGGAGTAGACTTCGGTCCAATTTCTTCGCCTACCTGAATAGGCAAATAATTCAATACCGTGCCGACGCTTACCCGCTGCAAACCAGCTACCTTGATATCGCGTACAATAAAACCATTTTCAGCATACACTTGAGCCGACAACGCCAATGCCGTGGCACAACATGCAACGACTACAATATTTTTACTTATTTTTATCATATAATTTTTACATCCTGCGCAACGAGTCCAAAAACTCAGGGCAAAAACTCGATCAAGCAACAAATGAAACCCTTTTATAGGAAGTGATACACGCTTGTCAACATAAACTTCACTAGCCCGCCAATCTTGTAATATCATTGTTCAGCGCGATAATCATTAACGTACCCAACAACACCATCCCGAGATAAGATCCAGCGGATTTCAGCTTATCTGAAACCGGGCGCCTTAAAACTATTTCAATCAAATAATAAAGCAAATGACCACCATCCAGCATGGGAATCGGCAATAAATTTAGCACGCCTAAACTAACACTAATCAAAGCCAGAAAAAACAGGTAGTCGGATAATCCCCGGCTGGCAGACTCACCCGCACCTTGGGCGATTCCAACAGGACCGCTGATGCTGTGCCATGGCAGCTTACCGGTGATCAATCGACCCACCAAGAGAACTGTTGCGCCGGTTAAATCCAGCGTTTGTCTGAATGCTGTGGCAAGGGCAGGTAGCGGCGCCTCACGTTGTAAACGCAACCAGGGCTCAAACAGCCGCGTCGGATCTTGAGAGCGCACACCCAAATAACCCTCTCGATGCTCTTCATTCATTAAACTACTCGTGTGAAGGGTAACGGGGATAGATTGCCCATGTCGATTAATGTGTAATACAACATCTTGATCTGGATGAAGCTTGATCACCTCGACTAGCCTCAGCCACTTATCGATTCCTTGGCCTGCAACAGACGTAATGACATCACCAATCTGCAGGCCTGCGGTTTCTGCTGGTGAGTTGGGAATCACCTCTCCAATAATTGGCGGTACAGTCGGTATAAAGGGTACAACACCAAGGCTGGTCAACACATCCTGTTTTTTTTCATCCAATACCAACGTCGCCAGTGATAAAATATGTGTTTCCTTCTGGCCACCGGTTAATGACTTGACCGTCATGGAAACTGGGTCATGCGTTCCTGACAACAGGGTCATTGCATAAGCAACATCACGCCAGCTGGAGATGTTTTTGCCATTTAATGACAAAATCTCCTGCTTTGCCGATAAGCCTGCGCGTGCTGCAATACCATCTGGCGTCACGCCATCAATGATGGGAGCAAGCGATTTGATGCCGATAACCAGCATCAGCCATAATGCGACAAAGGCAAAAATAAAATTAAACATCGGACCGGCGAGGACAATAGCTATGCGTGTCCAGACGGGTTTGTTGTTTAACGCCATGTGGCGTTCCTGTTCCGGAACATCGCTCTCGGTTTCATCCAGCATTTTAACGTAGCCACCCAGAGGAACAAGCGACCACGTATATTCAGTACCGCGTTTATCATGCCAGCGGGCTAATATTTTGCCAAAACCAAATGAAAATCGCAGCACTTTGACGCCAACACTTCGAGCGACTATAAAATGACCATACTCATGCACGGTGACCAAGAGTAACAAAGCTAAAACAAAATACAGCATCATAGACAACATATTACAATCCCTGAAAAATGCCATGCATCGTGTGCGCAAAATAAAACAATGGGAGAGCCGCAATCAAACTATCCAGTCGATCAAGCACGCCGCCATGACCTGGGAAAAGTTGCCCTGTGTCTTTAATCTGACATCTGCGTTTCAACATACTGATAAATAAATCACCCAATATTGAAATTAACGCGGTAAGCGCTGCGACAACAAACCAGACCGCCACGTGTTCCGGCTTAAAATAAACATAAGCAATGCCCGCAACCAGCATTGCCAATGCAATGCCCCCCAACGAACCTTCAATGGTCTTGCCAGGACTTACCGCTGGAATTAATTTACAACGTCCCCACTGTTTACCCGTCAAATAGGCACCAATATCGGTCGCCCAAATCAGGCAAAGCAAGTACACAATCAAATCTTTTCCATTGACTTGCTGATAGAGCGAACTCATTGCACTAGCCACTAACGGCAGCAGAAGCAGGCACGCACCACCCACAACCACACGATACCCCCAAACAGCCTGTGAGGCAGGATAGGTCAATACCGCAACCAAAATTAACCCCCAGAAAGCCAGATCTGCAATCAACCAGTAATTCAACCAATGAACAGCTGGCCAGATCAGCAACAGCAAAACTGTGATAAAAAGACCTTTATTAACAACGTGTTTAACCGGTATTAATTGCAGCCACTCCCATCCAAGTACAGCTGTAAGCAATAAGACCAGCGACCCCAGCACCAGGACACTAGCATAATAAATGGCCATCAAGACTAACGGCACCAGCACCAATGTTGTCAGCAATCGTTGTTTAAACATGATTATTCTCAACCAGTTGTTTGGACGTTTTTCCATAGCGACGTTCACGTGAACTAAAACACGCCAGTGCTTTATCAAGCTCTTCAGCCGAAAAATCAGGCCAAAATACTTCAGAAAAATAAAGTTCCGTATAAGCTAGCTGCCAAAGAAAAAAATTACTGATACGCAGTTCCCCACCTGTACGAATGAATAAGTCGGGATTGGGCAAATCGCAAATATTGAGTTGCTCTGCAAATGCATCCTCATCAATCTGTTCAACCGACATCTCTCCATCAGCCACGCGCTTCGCAAGCGCTTTTGCCGCTTGCACAATGTCCCATTTTCCGCCGTAGTTAATCACCACATTCAAGATCAGGCGATCGTTATTCATGGTCAAATCCTCGGCCATCTGCATTTGTTCACGCAAGGCAGGTGCTAACTGAAGGCGGTTACCAGTAAAACGCAGGGACACGCCATTTTGATGTAACTCGGTTATTTCACGTGTCAGAGCTTGAACAAACAATTCCATGAGAAAATTAACTTCTATTTCAGGACGCGCCCAATTCTCGCTACCAAAAGCCCAGATACTTAGCACATTGATGCGTTTTTCAATACACGCCTTAACCACTGACTTCACTACAGCAACGCCTGCACAATGCCCTTCGCTGCGCGGCAAACCCCGGTTTTCGGCCCAGCGCCCGTTCCCATCCATAATGATAGCTACGTGTTCAGGTATTTTTTTATTCAACCTACTTCTTCCTTCAGCAAAAATGGCCTATAGTCTAACCTCTTTATTAGAAAAGATTAAGTGAAATTCATGCTCAGAAAATTACCACTGATTTTAATGATTCTGGATGGCTGGGGTTACCGCGAAGAAACTGAACACAATGCCATTTCAGCAGCAAATACACCACAATGGGATTCATGGTGGAAAACACGCCCTCACATCCTGCTCGAAGCGTCAGGACTACCTGTCGGGTTGCCCGACAAACAAATGGGCAATTCCGAAGTGGGTCATATGCACATTGGTGCCGGACGGGTTATTCCTCAAGACTATACAAGAATTAATGCCGCAATAAGTGATGGCAGCTTTGCCAAAAATCCAGTATTTATTGAGGCAATAGACGATCTAAAACATCGCGGGCACGCCTTGCATGTCATGGGTTTATTGTCCACCGGAGGTGTACATAGCCATGAAAACCATTTGTTCGCCTTCTTGAGCCTGTGCGCACAACGGCAATTTTCAAATATTTATCTACATTTGTTTCTTGATGGTCGCGACACGTCTCCACAAAGTGCACTATCTAGCCTTGCAAGACTGAACGAGCATCTGCAGAAATACCCTGTTGCAACAGTATGTTCCATAACCGGTCGTTACTATGCCATGGATCGCGATCACCGTTGGCAACGCATGGAACCTGTTTATCGTCTGCTAACTGAAACACCGTGCGCACCGCAATATGATACAGCAGAGGATGCCGTCAGACATTTTTATCAACAAAACATTTATGATGAATTCATTCCCCCCACCCAAATTGGAGCAGGCAGGGCAATTAACGATGGCGATTCGGTATTTTTTTTAAATTTTCGCGCGGATCGGGCCAGACAATTAACTCAGACACTGGTTGACGATAATTTCGACGGATTTAACCGAAAAATACAACCCAAAATAGCACGATTTGTTAGTATGACATCCTACTCAAAACATCTTCCGACCTGTGCCGCCTTTCCTGGAATGACCTTATCTAATACATTAGGTGAAGTCATCGCGAGCCATGGACTGCGTCAATTACGTCTTGCAGAAACAGAAAAATATGCCCATGTTACTTTTTTTCTCAATGGTGGTTCAGAGCAGGTATTTGCAAATGAGGAGCGTATTTTAATCGATTCCCCAACCGTGGCTACTTACGACTTGCAGCCAGAAATGAGTGCTCCCGAACTAACTAAAATCATTGTAAATGCAATCCAACAGCAAACATATGACGTTATCATCTGCAACTATGCCAATGCCGACATGGTTGGGCATAGTGGCAACTTTAACGCCACAGTACATGCTGTCGAATGTCTGGATAACGCAATGCACACCATTTGGCAAGCATTAAGCGAATCAGGAGGTCAATTATTAATTACAGCCGATCATGGCAATGCAGAATGTATGTATGATAATTCAACCCACCAGGCGCACACAGCGCATACCAGCAGACCAGTCCCTTTGTTATATATAGGAGACGAGACCTGGCATGCCAATGCAGTAAACGGCAGCCTGATTGACGTGGCGCCTACTCTTCTGGCTTTACTGGGTATAACGCCACCCGCGGAAATGACTGGCCATGCACTATTGGTCAAATCATGATTACATTTATTACCAATACAGCCATTGTGTTTTTTAGTCTGCTGTTATTTTTGAATATGGGTTATGCTGGTAGTCCAACCATGACTCAGACCAAAAGCCAGCTCAAGCAGATAGAAAACAAAATGAGCCAACTGCAGCTTCATATTAATCGCGCACATAACAAACAAAGCGTAATAAGCCAGGAACTGTCGAATACTGAAAAACAACTCCTCAACGGAAACGAGCAATTAAAAAAAGCCCAGCTCGCCATGATAAATAAACAGCGACGAATCACCGCTCTGGCGCAACAGGTAAAAATATTAAGCGACCAATTGCACATGCAGCAAGGCTTGCTTGCCAAGCACATCCGTGCTTGCTACAACATGAGGTGGGGAGTTAACGGGCTGATCAACCAGGATAAACTGGATGCTAACGACCGGTTATTAATCTTTAATCAATATTTGATTCACTCTCGTCAACAAACGATAAACAACGTCAGCAAAATACAAAAATCATTGCTCTTAAACCAAAATAAACTTCATCAGGAGCTGATAACTCAAGAGCGCTTGCAGCAACAATTAAATAAACGCCAGCAAGCATACGACAATGACAAACGCTACCGTACAACACTAATTGGTTCGCTAACCCGCGACATTCAAAACCAGCAACAAACCCTGCTGGTCTACAAACGCAACAAAGCCAATCTATCAAATTTACTGACAACACTGGCTCGAAAAAGTGTTATACAAACCAAGCATCCATTTACCAGAATGCGAAGAAAATTACAAAAACCTGTCACTACAAATAGCAGCGGTATAAAAAAAATAAATCAAGGCGTCGTCTTCTTTGCTAACGAAGGGTCGCCCGTTGTTTCAATTTTCCCTGGAAAAGTGGTCTTCGGTGACTGGTTAAACGGTTACGGACTTTTGTTGATTATTGACCATGGGCGGGGCTTTATGACCTTATATGCCAACAACAAGTCATTACTTAAACACAAAGGGGATGTCGTAAACCAGGGCGAAAAAATCGCCACGGTTGGACATAGCGGCACACTTAAAGAAAACGGTCTATACTTCGAAATAAGGCAACGTGGAAAAGCCGTAAATCCACTGGAATGGATGTTATAGAAATAGCTTTCAAGGAGAATTTGATGAAGCACCATAAGTTATGCGCAGGCACATTGGTAGCGTTATTAACGACTACAGTACCCTTTTCAGGGTATGCGTTGCCCGTTCCAGACAGCACGCAACAAGAAGGTGCGCAGGGCATCCCCATGGAAGCCGTGCAGCGCTTTTCCAATGCACTCAGTTTGATTAAAAAGTATTACGTCAAACCTGTCGATGATAAAGTACTATTTGATAATGCCATACGAGGCATGCTGAGTGGGCTTGATCCTCATTCCAGTTATCTCGATGAAGCTGATTTCAAGGAGTTGGAGACAGCAACCAATGGTGAATTCGGCGGACTGGGTATTGAAGTCACCATGGAAGATGGTGTTATAAAAGTCATCACCCCGCTGGTGGATACACCTGCATTTAAAGCGGGTATAAAATCAGGTGATTACATCATCAAACTGGGTTCAAAACCCGTGCAAGGTTTGGAACTGAAAGACGCCGTCAATTTGATGCGCGGAAAACCAGGCAGTTCAATTGAATTAACCATTGTGCGCAAAGGAAATAATAAATTACTCACGTATACCCTGCTTCGCGAGAAAATTGAAATCAAGAGTGTAAAAAGCAAGTTACTGGATAATCAATATGGTTATGTACGTCTTACTCAGTTTCAGGCATTAACTGACAAAGACATGAAGCTCGCCATTGAGAAGCTAAAGAAAGATGCGGGTGGCTCTTTAAAAGGTCTGGTCCTTGATTTACGTAATAATCCTGGTGGGCTGTTAACTTCAGCCATCGACATCTCGGATGCTTTTCTGGGACAAGGTGGTAAATCAGGTAAAAAGGAACTCATCGTGTATACGCAAGGACGCCTGCCTGGTGCTAAATTTACGGCATTGAGTACAAATCCAAATGACATTATTACCAATGCGCCCATGGTTGTACTGATTAACAATGGCTCGGCTTCTGCATCAGAAATTGTTGCTGGCGCACTTAAAGACAACCATCGCGCCATCATTTTGGGCACCCGCAGTTTTGGGAAAGGGTCTGTACAAACCGTGTTACCGCTGGATGACCTGCGGGGTATTAAATTGACAACGGCGCTTTATTTCACACCATCTGGCACGTCAATTCAGGCTAAGGGGATCACCCCTGATATCGTGGTTGAAGAAATCGATGTCCCCAAGGGTGACGACAAAACAAGCATCAAAAACCTGAGCTATAGTGAGTCTGATTTAAGCGGGCATTTGGCCAACGGCAACACAGCAGCTACAAAAGCCAACCCTAACCTGCCCACAGCTGATGAACAAAGCTTGCTGCATGAGGATTACCAACTCTATGCTGCATTGACCATTTTGAAGGGGCTGGCCGTCGCTCAGCGCTGAGATACTTTGTCAATTTCTGTCGTCCCCCACATCTGTGATGTAGGGGACGACAGACATGGTCAACAGCCCTAGGAATTCTCGGCGACAGCAAGAGCCCACCCAATATATACACTGTATATTCCTGTGATAAAAAATACTGCTTTCACACCTTTGAATCCCTTTAAATGCCCTGCATACCCTTCCAACAACCAAAATGCAATGACTGACAGCATAACCAACCAGGGTAGGAAATCCACTTCATACCGCTGAGTCGCTATGGGAAGTGAGATCAAAAACAATATAAGAATAAAAGGAATGAACAATACAAATAACAGAAACCAACACAACGGGGTTTCCCGTGTGTGTGTTTTCCAATGGATCATAATCAGTTTGGGTAATCCTAAAACCATCAGGATAAATGGAGCCGTTGTAAAAACCCCTGCAATTGTCTCGTAAAAATAGTCTCTATCTATCGGAATTGAAGCAAAATGATGATGCAGAACAACATATGGGAATGTAAGGCTAACATTATATGGTTGTAAAAAATAAAAATAAAAACCAAACATAACATTCCGGGGGAGTTTTGCTATCTGAGACAGTTCATTATGGAAATCTCTACCATCAATCGCGGTCAGTTGCCAAACATGACCGAAATCAAAAATAGAACCAAATCGCAAATAATTATACCACCCCAAAATCACCCCGATGCTAATACAGGGGAGCAGTAAGGCACTGACCAGCGCAGCTCGTGAGTTGCCAGTAGAATCCGACTTCTGTTTAAGCAAATACAGTAAAACACCAGGAATAAGAAATACACATAGCAACGCAAAATGAGGCCTTCCTGCCACACTCAATGACAAACACAGACTAAATAAAGCCGTATTTTTTATTTTAGATCGATTGTTAACTAATTCATAAAGAAAATACAATGCGAAACTTACCAAACAAAATGCCGAAGAAATTGCCGCCTGATAAACCAATGTTACGGCAAATAAATCAGGCGTGCCATTTGCAAATCCCAGTAAAAACCCCACAAATAATAACTGTAAATTAGATATTCGAGGGAAATATTCATTTTTTATTTTTATCATTAGAAAAAAACTGACCAGAAATCCCAGCGATAAAAAAAAGAACACAGCCATTGCATCTGATGGGTAAAAGCCTGTCAATAATTTAAAGGGTAGATAAAAAGCAATAACAGGAAGAGGCCCAAAGTAAAGATAGTATTTTCCTTTAAATAATGAAGCATCCCAGAGAAAACCCAGATTAATATTTTGAGTGTGATCATAAGGATCGGGCAAATTAAGTAATTCAGGAGGGGGAGCTAACAGTATATTCATGTGTCCTGATAGAAATCCCTCTGTCAGGAATTGATATAAACTGTTGGGGCTTACAGAAAGAAAATATCCGCTAGGGTAGGTAGCATACACGATAAGAACGTAAGCACTGATTAGCCAGAACAAAAAAGCTGTTCTTTTCATTTGTTTTCTCCCGATTGAACCCAGCGTCAAGATTTAAAGACGGGGGGCGAGTATTTAACTGGCAATCGTTCTAGTGGCGAAAGCAATAGCAATAGCCCATCCAATATAAACACTGTATATTCCTGTGGTAAAAAACAGTGCCTGCATAATTTTGAATCCTTTCAAATGCTTTGAATGCCCAATCAACAACCAAAATGAAATGACCGATAGCATAACAAACCAGGGAAGAAAATCCATCTCATATCGCTGACTCGCCATGGGGAGTGAAATCAGAAACAATGCAAGAATAAGAGGGATTAAACAGGCAAATAACAGGAACCAGCACAGGGTAGTTTCCGGTGATTTTTTTTTCAAATGAACCATAATGTATTTGGGCAGTCCTAAAATCATCAGTATAAAGGGTGCTGTTGTTAAAACACCCCCAATTGCCTCCACAAAATAGTCTTTATTGATAGGAATTGAACCTGAATGATACGGTAGAAAAACATATGGAAAGGTAGCACTAATGCCAAAGGGTTTTAAAAAATAAAAATAAAAACCAAATATAATATTCCGGACAATTTTTGTTAACTGGAATACTTCATCATAATAGTCTCTCATGTCATTCTGAGAAATTTGCCAAACCTGACCGAAATCGAAAAGAGAACCAAATCGCAAATAATTATACAATCCTAAAATCACGCCCATACTGATACAGGGAACTAGTAAAGCAATGACCAGCGCTGTTCGTGAGTGACCAGTCGGTTCCGAATTCTGTTTTAGCAAATACAATAAAACACCGGGAATAAGAAATACACACAGCAATGCAAAATGGGGTCGTCCTGCCACACTCAACGACAAACAAAGACTAAATAAAAAAGCATTTTTTACTTTAGATCGATGATTAACTAATTCATAAAGAAAAAACAATGCGAAATTTATCAAACAAAATGCCGAAGAAATTGCCACCTGATACACCACTGGCCAAGCCAATAAATAAGGCGCGCCATTTGCAAATCCCATTAGAGATCCAGCAAAGAATAACTGCCACTCAGGCATTCGAGGGAAATATTCTTTTTTTATTTTTATCATCAGTAAAAAACCAACTAAAAATCCAATCGACAAAAAAAAGAACACAACCAGTGCATCGGGTGGATAGAAGCCAGTCACTAATTTAAAGGGTATATAAAAAACAATAACAGGCAATGGCCCAAAGTAAATATAGTATTTTCCTTGAAATAATGAAGCATCCCATAATCCAATATTACCATGCTGCTTAGGAACATAAGGATCAGCTAAATTCAGTAACTCAGAAGGAGGCGCCACAAGTAAATGCAGATGTCCTGATAAAAATCCCTCTGTTAAGTATTGGTATAATGTGTGGGGAATTACCGAAAGAGCATCATGTGGATAGTAGGCATATATTACAAGAACGTAAACGCTGACTATCCAATAAATATAATTTGTTTTTTTCATTTCACGCTTATGAACGTTTACGTGCTACTAAAATAATGCGAAAAGCGAATAATGAGGGGATTATTCGGGTAATCCAGTATTCAATGGGATAAACATATTTTTTATATATTTGATAATAAGGAGACTCTACAATACTCTTGACACTTATGCTGTTCTTATTCTTATTCAATAACGCTTTAATACCAGGCAAAAATGCCCGAATAATAAACGGTGTGTTATCCATATTCTCTACTATACATTCACTCGCCTCAAGCATTTTTTTAGCCGAGCGATGTGTAAAAAATCGAATATGAGTGCGATCCATAACCCCTGTCATTTTGTAATCAAACATACCTAACATAATCTGAAAACGAGTAAGCCAATTAACAGCATTTGGAAGAGAGACTAATAGCTTCCCGTCTTCAGCCAGTAAGGGCAAATATAATCGTAACACCGCGAGTGGATCAAAAACATGTTCAAGAACATCGGAAAAAATAATGTATTGGAATGTCTTATCCATTAAAACGTTGTTGATTTCATTCATATCATGAAGATCACTCAAAATGACTTGATCAACTTTAGAGCTTGCCACTGAAGCAGCCATTTCATTGGCCTCGATCGCACAGACATAATAACCCATGGTGCGTAGCGCTTCTCCCAAGGCACCTCTGCCTGCCCCAACGTCCAAAATGGCTGCTCCATTACCTCTGGCCGCCACCTGTTTAAGAATTCCTTCATTGACTTCTTCCAGGTAAGGATAATCGTCTTTCTGAAAGTCCAATATAAAATTAGAATGAGCACTGCTTTTTACCAATTTTTTTCTCCATTTTCACTCCCTATAATGAACCTGGATGCTGTCGTCCCGGACATTACGAGTTTTGCAAACCTGTTAAATTTATGATAAATCTAACATACAACGATCACTAAGGACAGCCAAGTGCTTTTTAAATCATTCTTTCTGGTGGGTGGCGCAGGATTTATTGGATCTCATTTCTTAGATGCTCTTCTTAAACAAAATACAGTACACAAAGTCACTATTTTCGATAATTTTTCTACCGGTAGAGAATCGCATTATGCTGAACATCGCCATGATCCACGGTTATCCATCATCAAAGGTGACGCAAAAGATACTGGCCTATTAACTCAATCCATGAAAAATCATGAGGTTGTTATGCATTTTGCTTCAAACTCTGATATCTCACAAGCAGCTATAAATCCAGGCATTGATTTCACGGAGGGTATCTTCCTCACCTGGCAAGTTTTAGAGGCCGCACGAATATCCCAAGTTAAGAGAATCATTTACACGTCAGGAAGTGGGGTATATGGCGATATGGGGCATTTGGACAGCATTGAAAACCAAGGCAATATGCACCCTGTCTCACCCTATGGCGCAAGTAAATTAGCTGGTGAAGCATTCATTTCAAGCTATTGCCATATGTTTGGTCTCACTGCCTGTGTTTTCCGTTTTGGTAATGTCGTGGGTCCGCGTCAAACACACGGTGTTGGCTATGACTTTACAAACAGGTTGCTTAAGAACAATACGACATTACGCATTTTAGGCAATGGCATGCAAAGTAAATCTTATATTCATGTACACGATGTGGTTCAAGCCGTTTTTATCGCAAATAAAAATTTAAAAAACCCTTTTGAAGTCTATAATGTTGCGACAGGTGACTATATTACCGTTTGTGAGATTGCTGAAATAATTGTCGAATGCATGGGACTAAAAGATGAGGTTAGATTTGAATTCACAGGTGGTGATCGTGGATGGAATGGTGATGTTCCAATTGTTCGTCTTAACACAGATAAAATTCGCGCCTTAGGTTGGAATTGCACACATAATTCACGGCAATCCATTAGAGAATCTGTACTCGCAATGTTAGGGGCTGCCCGACGTCCCACGGCTTGTCTGCGGGATGTCGAGAGCTGAAATGAGAACAGGAACAACCATATCCAGCCAATTTGGGATTATCGGAGCCGGTCCTTCAGGCTTGGCTGTAAGCCTGTTTCTTAAAAAAAACCATGAAATATTGGAAAGCAATCCATATGTTGGAGGTCATGCCTCCTCTTTTTTTGACAATGGATTTACCTTTGATTACGGCCCACATATTTTATTTTCTCGTGATCAACAGATTCTGGATTTTATTATTGCGACATTAGGTAGTAACGTCAGTAAATGTAGACGCAATAATAAAATTTCATTTAAAGAATGTATTACCAAATATCCGTTTGAAAATGATCTCAAGTCTCTTCCTCTTGAAGATAATTATGCCTGTATTCATGATTTTATTTTCAATCCTTACAAAGAAAAATATGCTGCTCCTAAAAATATGCGAGAATGGTTTTTGAAAACATTTGGAGAAGGAATTTGCTCGCGATATTTGTTCCCTTATAACGAAAAAGTCTGGAACATCCCTGTCGAACAACTGTCCATGGCATTAGCAGATAGAATTCCCAATCCACCACCAGAAGATATTCTTAAATCCTCTTTAGGCTATAGCACAGAAGGATATTTACACCAACTTTATTATTTCTATCCCAAGACTGGTGGTTATCAAGCTATTTGTGAAGCATGGAAAACAGACGCATCTATCACCTATCAATTTACCGTTGACAAAATTAAACTGACTGACCATGGCACAATCAAAGTTTTTAATACAAAGGGCGTAGTTCGTGAATATCTGCGTTTGATTAGCACGATGCCTGTCCATGAAATCATTGACAAATTAGACATGGAAATACCCAATGAAATACGAACAGCAGTCGAGCAACTGATAGTAAACCCCATGTTTGTTGTATCATTTGGAATAAAGGGAGTAGATCAAAATCAATATACCGCAGTATATTTTCCTGAATCTGAATTTTGGGTCAATCGTATCAGCTACCCCTGTACATTTTCCGCTACAAATGGCCCCGAAGAACACTGGAGTCTTCAGGCAGAAATTACCTGCTCTAAACATTCAGATCTGTGGTATAAAACGGATAGTGAAATTTTGGCGCACGTAAAGCATGGATTACAACAACGCGGCCTGCTCCCCAATAATGATCAAATCATATTAGAGCGTGTTGATAGAATGGATCGATCTTATGTTGTTTATGATGTGGGATATGAAGAAAATGCTGCCAGGGTACGAGCATGGTTTACCTCTATAGGAATTGACCTGTTAGGTCGTTTTAGTTATTTTGAATACATTAATGTAGACATGGCCGTTGATAGAGCACTCAAACTGGCTATTGAATTAAATGAGGATCAAGGCGATTTCACCGAGCTTAAATCCCAATATCTGGAACAGGCTTTGACTAAAACAGGGAGTTTATTTTGCATTCCATAGGAAAACGCATTACCGTTTCAATGATTACCATGAACGAAGAAGCCTCCGTCGCAATCGTCATTAAAAAAATTCAAAACATCATTCCTGATGCAGAGATTCTCATTGTGGATTCCAGTCACGACAACACGCCTGCTATAGCTGAAGCACTGGGAGCCAGAGTCATCCGTCAGTTCCCTCCTCGCGGATATGGTCCAGCGATGGAACGTGCATTACGTGAAAGTACGCGTGACGTGGTTATCACCATGGACTGCGATGACACCTATCCCGCAGAACAGATCCCGACATTTGCCTCTCTTATCCTTGAGCAGGGGTATGACTTGGTAGATGGTTCTCGACTTAAAAAAAAACCAGATGCCATGCCATGGTTAAATTACCTTGCCAATGCAGGTTTCGCATGGATAGCCACTATTTTGTTTTTTCGAAAACTAACTGATCTGCATAGCGGAATGCGTGCCTATCGTAAAAGCATGATTAATGATCTGACCTTTCAAGCACAAGGCGCTGCATTACCGGTTGAGCTTCTTTTAAAACCTATTCTGAAGGGATATAAAGTGCATGCTCTCTTTATTGATTATCATGAAAGAATTGGGGTGAGCACCATGCGCCCTTTAAGCAGCGCTTGGTGGACTCTGAAAAGAATGATAACAGTTCGATTATTTACCTAATTGGGCATGAGCAGTAACTGCTCATAGGGTGATATTGACGCTCGGAGAAAGGTTAGTCTATGCATTATAAAGTCGTCAAACGACATGCTTTTTTGTGCATGATTGTATTTGTTTTTACATTGTCCTGGTTCTTTCAATCCTCCCTTCTCCTCAATACCGATGTAAGCTGGTTACTGGAAGCATCAAAAAGGATGTTATCTGGAGGAAATTATACCAACGATTTTTTTGAAAATAATCCACCCTGGATCCTTTATTTTTATACGCCACCGGTATTATTTGAAAAAATATTTTCTATCAGCATTATTTTATCGATGAGGATGTATGTTTTTCTTTTAGCCGCTATTTCTCTAGGAATATCGCACTATCTTCTAAAACATGTTTTTTTAAAAGCAGACATTTTCTTAGCAAAATTGTTATTGGTCATACTTGCAATTGTGTTTCTTATTTTCCCGATGGCTGATTTTGGGCAACGAGAGCATCTATTATTTTTACTGATGATGCCCTATTTTTTTATGATGGCATTGCGCTTGCAAGATCAGCAGATTGCCCATCTCCCTGCATTCATCATTGGGTTGTTAGCAGGTTCTGTATTGATGATGAAACCTTACTTTTTTATGACCTTAATTCTTGTGGAAGGTTACTATTTATTAGGGGCTTCTGAAGCGGGACGTCGAGATCTGACCAGACCTGAGATATTCGCCATCATATTACTTTTAATCATCTATTTAACCATTTTATTTCTGCGCCATGCAGACTATCTGAACAGAGTCATGCCCTTTGCCCTGCGCTGGTGTTATCTGGGGGCTCGACGACCTTGGGCTATTGTCCTCGTTAATATACCCACGATATCGTGTTTATTATCCTTTTTTTTCTATATTGCCACATATGATATTAATCGGTACAAATACCTAACCAATATATTGCTATTAGGATTACTTGGGTTTATTTTCTCTTATGTTATACAACAAGAAGATTACCCTTACCATATATTGCCCGCCACGTCTGCATCCATCATTATTGATCTTATTCTATTGGGTATTTATACCACTACACCGGGTAAACCAGGTTACATCTATGTCTTCATGGGTATTTTTTTACTAATAATTTCGGTTTTTATCAATAATATTAAGGATATGATCTACTTTGATATCATGCTTCATCCCCTAATTTTTCTCTGCTATCTCACTAGCGTATTTGTTTCAATACGTTATTTAAACGTGGAAAAAAACAAACGTAATTACCTCATGATGACCTTGTTGGGGATACTCATTTTTTTTATCCCCTTCTATGATGCCTTGCTCAGATATGATTTGCTCAAAAAACGACAGGTAAATTCCGAAAAACTGATTGCATATATCAATTCTAATGCCCCTCATCAATCCATTTATTTTTTTACCACCAATATTGCTCATGCATTTCCCATTATTACTTATAGTCACGATACCACTTCAAGTTCACGTTTTTCATATTTCTGGGCTTTACCTGGTTTATTAAAACAATCTTCTTTACCTATGGACAACAAATTACAATCTCTGCTATCCAAAGATAAAAATTTTCTTATTGATATGGTCGCAGACGATTTAAGTGTTAAAAAACCTGAATTAGTATTTATAGACGTTTTAGATCGAAAAAATTCATTGGGTTTAATTCCTTTTAACTATCTGGATTATTTTGCAGAAAACCAAAAATTTAATACCGTATGGAAAAATTATCGCTATCTAACGACTATATCCGCATCGACTTATAAATTTAGTATTTATAACTTGGAGTTTGGACAAAGCCACATGCAATAACACGCATATCGCTTGTCCAAATAATTGAGATCCCTAAATATCACCCTGCTTTTTTGTCCGCTTCTCAGTTCGTTTCTCAGCAGCTGATTTCAACGGCTTCTTCTTTGTATCTTTCTTTTTATCCATGCCTTTGCTCATTTTTAATCTCACAGTGGTTTATACAATGTTGAATTTAAACTCATTCGTGAATCTAAATCAATACTATTATCGTTCAAAACCCTCTTGACCAGGCAACGGATCATTATTTCCATCTCGCGGCTGCAACTCCTGTACCGATTGTTTGTATTCTTTAAATTTAGGCGATTTTGATGGAGGTATTGGCGGCTTCGATGAAGGAGGAGATACCTTTAAAGGTTTTAACAGAGCAAAAGACGACAATTCATTCGTTAATGTAGTTAATATTTCTTGAAATGGTAATTGAAACCGTTTTGTTGATGTAAAAATTAATGGTTTTAAATAGGACTCCAACGTTTTGTATTCATTAATTACATCTTGTGTCACAAGTGAAGGGGATGCTTTTTGTACATTTAAAATATAATCACCTAGCTGTTTGATTAGCGTCGAAATTTGATTTATTTTAAACGAAGTTCCTAAACTAAATTTCCCTTTTTTTATCAAATCAATCACATCACGATAAGCATCTATTTTATTTATCAACGTAAATTGTTCATCAATAGGTTTAATCATAATCAGTAATAACCAGAGTGGATTATGATCATTGCGTGAACTTGTATAAGAACGATCGCCATATAATTTTTTTAACTGTTCTACATCAAATAATTCAGGATGAATACGTGGTGGTTGTTCATTCGTGTCATGACCAAAATGCAATGCGTCTGTCACATAGTCTACAATAGGAAGCACGCCTCTTCCGCGTATATTAAATTGTCCTTCATCCGATATATAAAAAATACGCAAAAATCCTTCTGTTAATAATTTTTCCAAAAAAGAACACCGATATGATTTTTCATCATCACTCAACTGTTTTCCAGGTAGTAAAGGTAGTAATAAATCTAACGTCGATATCAACCTAATCGCCTCCTTCCTTCGTTTGTTACGATAATCTAAACTGGGTAACAATTTTTCAACGTCCAACGCTGCATTATTGAGTGGCATGATCCATTCCTCCCTATATATCTTGTTTATTTTATTTTTAATATGTATTATTATAGCACATTATGAAGCTCGCCTCTGAACTGCTCTTCGAACCGATATAATTACCTGTAAGTATGTAATAATAAGCGCTCCGTCTTAAACAGCGATCCAAATGCAATATATCAAAAACTGGTTACTCATACCGCTTATCTGTGTGTCTTCTTTTGCTTCAGCCACTATTATCCTGAAAAAAGCAGTTGAATCTACTCCGATGGCCTACTGCACTGATTCCTCAAGACTTTTCGATGATTTTTTACTTCACCGTATGGGTGATACGGTTTCAGAAAAAAATCATCGAAAAGTCTTGAGGAATCAGCACATTAGACCATCTCGCTACGATTCAACTGCTTTTTTCAGGATTATTGATCATTTTGAAGCAATCAAATCAGATCCAAAGGCGCTGTATACTTTTTTTAAAGATATGCCCAAAGGCGGTGAATTGCACTATCACTTTGATGGCAGCTCTCCCGCTGAAACCATGTTGGCCCTGGCAGATCGGGGTAAGTATTGCCTCAATCCCAAAACACAAGCGTTTAAACGGTTTACAACCCTTTGTCATGGCATCACAGCAAGCCAACTTCTGAAAAACAGGACGCGTTATAATCAGACCATTCGGGCGTGGTCAATGAAAAATTTTACGCCTGGACCAGAATCCAGACTGGATCATTTTTTTTCTGTTTTCGCTAAAGAAAGAACAATCCAGTCAGACTTTGATAAGCAATTGCTAGCTCATATCATAGAGCGAGCTGCCAATCAGCATGAGCTGTATTTGGAAGTTATCGCCTTTCATCTGAAAAATGACTCGAAATATGCTCAACTAATCCACTCAACCACAAATATGCGCGATAAAAAACGCATCTTGCTGTCAAACCCGCATTTTCAAAACAGTATTCGTCAAACCATACATGATAGCGATCGTTTGCTAAAGCAAGCACGACATATCCTTGGTTGTCAGAAGACTATGCCACGCACAGCAGCATGTTCATTAACGGTTAAATTTCAATATTATGTAATCCGTGAAGAGTCGCTGGATCAAATTTTCGCACAAGCATTAGCTGGTTTTGAGACTGCTGCACAATCAAACAACGTGGTTGGCATTAATTTGGTAGGAGGCGAAAATGGGGTCATAGCGCTACGTGATTATAAAGCACAAATGCAGATTTTTCAGTTTATGCATTCGGCATATCCAAACGTGCACATCGCATTGCATGCAGGTGAACTCGCGCCAGATCTCGTGAAACCTGAACAACTTCTTTTTCATATTCACGATGCTGTTTTCACCGGAAAAGCCGAACGAATCGGTCATGGCGTCGATATTACCCATGAAAATAACCGCGCCGCTTTGATCAAATATATGTCTGAAAAACCAGTGGCAGTTGAAATCAATTTAACGAGCAATCGTGAGCTGCTGACTATTTATGGCAAACAACACCCACTCTGTTTTTATCTGAAACACCACATTCCCATCGTACTGTCTACTGATGACGAAGGAATTTTACGCACAGATTTAACACATCAATATGTTGATGCCGTTATGACCTACAAACTGGATTATCCGACAATAAAAGCTATTAATCGTAATGCATTAACCTATAGTTTTTTGCCAGGCGACAGTTTATGGTCAGATGCTGCGAACCAAATATACGTGCCGGCATGTCGGAATATATTTGGCGCAACTTGCCTGAAGTTTATCAAGAAAAACATGAAAGCGGCATTACAATGGGAGTTGGAAAAGAAGTTAAAAGAATTCGAAAATGAGTATTCCCTGCTATAGCGAGATGATACATTTTTTTGATGTAATATGCGCGATTATGCCCCGCCAAAAATCCCTGTTATTCAGTGCAAACAGTAGACATTTTCTTCTTTTCAGGATAACGTAGTAACTATAAGAACTGTTTATAGGCCTAAGGAGTAAACCATGTCAGCGGAACCCTATTTAGCCTCACTTGTAAGCAATATTATAGCAACTGACAACCCTCGAATTCCTCAGGGTTATTTTCGTTCCAAATTATTTGTTACCTCATCCACAACCAATCCGCTGGTAGCGGCTGCAAGCCCTTTGCTGTCTTTGATGGAGAGGCTATGCCTCAGCCCAACGCTTCCAAAAATTGATGACATTCGTGACAATATTGAACATGAATTATTTGCTTTTCATAGTCGATTAGCAGGCCAACAGTATGCTAGCGAGTTCATTGTAATAGCAGACTATCTGCTAAGTGCCACTGTTGACGAACTACTGGGCAAAAATTATTTGCGCCTGAACAATGAGCCTGCAGAATTTAAATCGTTCACACCTGCCTCACTGGACAGAACAGAGCCGCAAAGCCGTTTTTTCGAGATTATCAACTTTATTAAGCAACGGATAAATCAATATTTAGATATACTAGAGCTAGCTTATTATTGCCTGATCACAGGCTTTGAGGGTGAGCAACATTTTCGCGCTGATGGCCGCCAGAAACTGGATAATTTAATCGAAGAGTTATATCAATTAATTCAGGAAAATCGAGTCAATAAACCCTCACGACTATTCAAGGAACAAACCAAGATATCTCGTGAACCGACCAACCATAAGCCCATTGTAACCGTGAGCTTGGTAGCCCTGAGCATGCTGGCATTTAGCTATATTGGCAGCCATACTTTACTTGAGCATAAAGCACAGACACTTTTACTCGGACATATTCCGCAAGTTGGATAATAAATGGACCAATCGCTGCAGGCGCTTTGTAATGCGCTAAAAAAAATCATCAATCAGTTAAAACCACAGCAACATGCCATCTCATTCTTACTTCTTACAGGCAAGACCGACCAGGGTAAAACAACGTTACTTCGCCAAAGTCACTACGAACATCTGAAGGTCCACATTGAACGACACGCTGATATTTATTACACACAGGATAGCATTGTTCTTGAGTTGGGCGAATCATGGCTAAATCATAGTAAAAATGGCTTGCAATATACACTCAAACAATTAAATAAATGTCACTCTGCTGTAAAAATTAGCGGCATTATTCTATGCGTTGATATCAAGGCATTGTTCATCGCCGAACCTCTGCAGTTAATCGACCTCAGCAAAGATCATGCACAATTTCTTGAAGGTTTTGGCTTGAGCTTGGGTTACCCGGTTGATACAACCATTATATTTACCAAAATGGATGTATTGGCTGGATTTTGTGAATTTTTTCAACATGAGCATGCCACTGAACTGAGTAAACCCTTTGGCTTTTCACTCAATGAAACAATCCAGCCTACTAACTTAGCTGACACCTGTAACATACAATTCGACCATTTTATTGAAATTCTTGGCCAAAGAGTTATTCATAAAATCCACCCGGCTCGTTCTAGCCTCAAGCGTACTCTGATTCGCGAATTTCCTTTGCAATTAGCCTGCTTGCGCGCCCCAATACAATCATTGATACAAAATATATCACCCAAATTATTCCGCCTCACAGCACTGTATTTTACAAGTGCAGAACAAGGTTGTGTAAGCCTTGATCGTCTGAATAAGAAAATTCAACATGAGTATGGGCTGACCGTTCAGGATCAATTTCCTCAATCAACAAATTATCAGGCCTATTATATTGATGGTGCCTTGCGTGCATTCCATACAAAAACAAAGCGGCATGCCCCAATCGCAACAAGCCGGTCTCATAAATGGATGATAAGTTCCATAGCAGGTGTTTTGGGACTTTCACTGGGATGGATAGGTCTTCAGCATCAACATGCAGTACAGATACTCGATGACGTCAGCAAAGAATTATTAACCTATGATTCAATGGCAGACCACCAAAAGAATCAAACGTCAGCACTATATCATTTGGCTAATGCATCGGCGCAATTGGACAACATTACATCCAGCTCGTTATCTCTTCCCATTGTTCAGCAATTAAAAAACAAATTGCGCATTGATGCAAAACAAACGTTAAATGGTCGTTTTCTACCAGACTTATTAGCTGAAATTGAAACAAACATAACAAATACTCAGCAATCACCCGTGGCACGCTATAACGCATTAAAAATTTATTTAATGTTGGCTGAACCGCAAAGACTGTCTCAATCAGAGGTCGAGGTGTGGTTTAAAAAACACTGGGAAACGTCGTCGCAAAACAACCTTTCCAAAAAACTGGCTCTGTTGAAAGACGCGCTCCACCAGCCCATGCAACCCATGTTAATAAACCAGCGCCTTGTGACTGATGCGCGAAATTACCTTAATGCATTACCCGCTACCTATTTATACTACTCCATTGCAAAACCTACTTTTTCTCAAGAAAAACGACCACTGAGCATCAGCGGATTTGCACTGGCTAGCCAAGAAATACCCGTCTATTTAACTAAGGAAGGCTTTGATCAGGTGATGTCCAGCCTGCCGGCATTAACAGATAAGCTACGAGCTGATAATTGGGTTTTAGCTCGCCAGGATCTTGGGAATTTAGAGGCTCTTCTACAACAAGCCTATTGTTATGAATATGTGGCTTGGTGGCAGAACTTTATGCTTCACTCAAATCCAATGCACACACAGGATTACCATCAGGCACTTGAATTGACTCAATTGCTCTACAAATCAGATTCAATTGCTAAACTGGTAAACCTTATTCAGCAAGAAACAAGTCCTAAATCAGACAATAATTCAGCATTATTTAATCAAGCAATAGCCAGTAAGTTTACCGATTTGAGTTTCGTAAGCAATGCCGCTGTACATAGTCTAACCATGACTCTGAATGATTTGGAGCGATTCCTGGAAACATTATCTGTCGTGAGTGACCAAGGCAAAACAGCATTTATCCTCACAAAAGCACGATTCCAAGGTGATACGCTAAATAATCCACTCACAACACTGTATAGTTACGCTCAACAATTACGGGATCCAGTGTCAGGATGGGCAAAACAAATCGCTGATGACACTTGGTTTACCCTCATCACTGACTGCAAGCACTATATCAATCAACAATGGCAACAAACGGTTCTTTACGATTACAAAAATACCATAGCACAACGCTTCCCATTTGACACCTTGGCTACGCAAGATATCGCTATTTCTGATTTTGATCGATTTTTTGCAACACGTGGTGTTCTTAATGATTTTATTGAGAATTACCTAAAACCCTTCTTAGATACTTCAAAACCTGAATGGGCTCTTAAAGAATCAAATAATTATGTTTTACCCATTTCTCCAGGCGTACTTACCGAGCTGATTCGCGCCAACATTGTTACAAATATGTTTTTTGCAAACCAGGATAAAACCAGCAATATAGAGTTTAGTCTGCAAAAACTTAGCCTTGATCCCATTGTTGGGAGCCTACGCTTGTCCATCGGTGAAAACTCCCTTGTTGATTCACAAAATAGCAGCTCAATGAAGCACTTCACTTGGCCCCAGCCCAATGCAAAACTGGTGTTAAAATCTATAGAAGGCAAGGAATATGAGTTGGAAGAGACAGGGCCGTGGGCATTTTTCAAAATACTACAAAAAGTTAATGTGATCGTGGACGAGGAAGATCCTTCCAGCTTACAAATTCTATTTGAAGTAAACGGGAACTCAGGACGTTACCTGCTCAAAACAGAAAACGAGGTGAATCCATTTATTCCAGGGATATTAAATGGATTTAATTTGCCTGATTTGATTGTATAAAATGAAAAATCAACCTATCCCCATGCTTCCACAAAACAGCATAACAACATTGTACTCATGGAACTTTATCCAAAGATCTATATTGATCATACTAGCCATGACTTACTGCATATTGTTTTATATGATGTGGACCAATCAATTGGAAACAGATTTTTACGCGTTTCATTCTTCATCGATGTCCCTTTTTCAAGGGAATTCCGCTTATCCTGATCTGCATATCCCATATGTTCCAACTGACTATACAATAGGAACAAATCTAAACCCACCCATTTTTCTCATGCTTTTTTGGCCTCTATCCAAACTAAACATCCATCATGCCTTGATTATCTGGTCTTCTATTTCGTTTATAGTGGGCTTGATTTCCGCGTCCATCGCATTCAAATTAGCGTTTTCACCTGAATTTATCAAAAAACACCAACTAACCCTGTACATTATTTATTTGTCCCTGTTTTCAACAATGGCAAATACAGCCATTGCACAGATAGGATCTTATCTAGCTTTTTTTCTAATTTTTGGTTACTACTCTTATCGAAAGAGCCGTTATATTCTTGCCGGTGTGCTGTGGGGGATTATCATTTCAATAAAGCTATTTCCAGGTTTATTATTTTTTTACGTCTTAAGACAACGCCATTATAAAATGCTGGTCATCATGGCCATGACTGTACTTATCATGTGGCTCATACCATTACTAAACTATGGTATGGATATCTATTTTAATTACTTCAAACTAATGCCGCGTGTAACCTGGTATGGCGATAGCTGGAATGCCTCCATCTATGGTTTTTTGTTTCGGATATTCGTTAATTCCTCTACATTGGATAATCTGAGATGGGTTCAATCACTCCATATTCTGTTAGCCCTCGGTTGTCTTGTATGGTATTTGAAAAAAATATATTCCATCCAAAGGGATGATAAGCACCATCAGCAATTCTGTCTGACATTGGTTATGATGTTGTTGATCAGTCCTTTTAGCTGGCTATACTATTTTCCGATACTCTTGTTTCCCCTCTTAATTACCTGGTCTCAGATATCTGTGGTTTTCGTTCAACCTGCACTCAAATCTGACCGTTCTCCGAGTGTCAATATCACCCCTCTAGCAGTTACAAAAAAAAATAGGATTATCACATGGTTCATGTGTTTGTTTTTGATTAATATCCCCATCTGGATCAGGCACTCTATATACATGCCTTCTATTTTTGAAAAACTGAGCTTCGGTTCATATTTGTTTTATGGCTTATTACTGTTGACGTATCTTTTATCAAAAATTGATTCATCTCCCGAGGTGGAACATCAAGACCTGACTCAATCCTCATCAAATTATCTGATATTCCCGCTGATGACGGTTCTTGCATTTGGGTTCGTCTTAGGCCCCGGTATATTTTTCAGCTCCTATCTGATCAACGCCATACTCTTACTATTCGGATCACGAGCATATGTATCCAGTATGTCATTGACGAATTGATCGACCACGCTGAGCTTGGTGTCATCCTCAATCAAGCCGACCTCTTCTTTTAGCGCATTCAAGCGCTCGGTGATTTCTTTGGTCACAGAGCCGCTTGGAAACAATGAAGCAAGAAATCGCCTGGCTTCAGCAGGCCCTATGTGTCGATACAATTGATTTCTTACGCTGGCATCAGCAGGTGTGGTACTAAATGCCCATAGCTCAATTGGACCCAAGGTCAAGGTTAATAGCTGCACACTCCAACCCGATTTAATCGCGTATTGTGCAAGAAACGTGGCTCCTCCTTCGCGGGGACCATGCACACGTGTTCTCAAGGCTTCTTTTGCTGTATCTGACAAACCGAAAACTTTAGCTGTTTTTTCAATGGCCTGTGTCGGACCTGCATCCATGATGTAAATAGACGTGGCGAAATCAACCATAATAGCATCGAAGTCGTCCATAGATTGTGATAATAATGAAATTTGCACGTTCCATTTTCTGCCTTCTCGCATATCAATAATGACCTGGTCGCGAACAGCAGCTGATTTTGATGTACGATGAAACTCATCATAAACGATCCGCTTGGGATCATCTCTTATCTCTCTAACCCGTTCAGAATGATAAAGCCTGTATTGTTCAGGAACATTAGTCATGCTATTTTCTGTCAAATAAAAATTGCGAGCCAACACATAACGAGCAAGCATATACATAACGGAGGTTTGACGATCAGCAGCATCCCCACCGCTCTTGGCTACCTCATCCAAATCCAGTGAAACCACACGCGCATCACCAATATCGAATGCAGTTACCCGTGACAAAATCGGGTATTCTCGCACAGCACCCGATATCATCCTGGAAAAAGAATTAATCAGCGACTCACCGGTAGGTGCTGTCACTTTTTCATATAAATCTTCAATCGATGGTGAGCGACAAATTGATGCCGCATCAGCAAGCAACGGCATGGCATATCGCTGGGCCAGCATGGCCTCATGGACAAAGCCCGCCGAATAAAGCGCATCTGTAACCTCCCACCAGGTTGATTTGGAATCACGCATAAACCCAATTTCTTCCAAAATGCTATCAATAAACTCCTCAACACCTGGATCGTAAGGTGTTGGCTTAAACTCATCCGCTAAACTTTTGTACAATTCATCCACGACCATACCCGCTAAATCAGGCATTGCATCATAGGGCTTTGCCGCACCCAACGGGGTGGTTAACAGAGTTAAGAAATTAACTAAAAAAGCTCGCTCACCGGCAGTTGGATGACGACAACCTAGTTGGGTATCAAAAGGATTAATCGAGTATTCGGGTGCCATCCGCAAACGGTGATATGCCACCAAATGTCGACTGGAAGCAGGTAGAGCTTCCTGTAATAACGAGATCAAACCACTGCTTGAAGGGCCGATATCGATAATGGCTATTCGAGGCAGTCGAGATAAACCGGCGGACAAGCACAGCGCAAGATTTTGCGCGCTAGACAAGACTGATTTTCCTGACCCTGGGCGCGCGTATACCAAATCAATCCACGTTGTTTGTTGACTTGAACCGGGCTGAAACGGCCAAGGTTTCCCATCAGGTGAACGAAATAATAGAGCCCCCGTTTCCCAAGGAGAGGCGGGTCTCGTAATAGGTAACATGGAAACAACATCAGATAACGGTGCTACTGAAGGAACTGCTGGACTGTTTGTGGTTATTGCCAGCATACTGGCTGCAAACCCTGCAAATGGATCACCACAAATTTCAGAAACGTCCGTTGTGCCCCAGCCTTGAATAGCCTTGACCAGCTCAGAACTTCGGCGACGTAACAACGCAAAATTGTCTTCTGGAGCCCACGTTGTAGCAACCACGCGCAAACGGATAACCGCCTCATCCGTATTAACATTGAGATATTTTAACAAGTTGACCGAATCACTAATTAATCGATTGTTCACTGAAGAAAAGCTCAAAATTGAAGACAGCATCCCCTTGAATTTAATGGTACCTAATCCTTCACTTTCCAGTAAAAATGAAATACGCCATGGGATGTGAGTGGGCAGAATCCGTGAAAATAAAATCACAAAGGGTCGAACATCTTTTGGAAACAAATCAATATAACTGGATGCGTATATTCTGTTACCCACTAGAACGGTGCGTCTATCAATTATTTGAGCATCTCGAGGAATCACCTGCTTTGCCAAGGATGGCCACAACAAGTCAGATGGGTTACCATCAAAATTATTGATTTCACGCGCCGGTATCATGTCACCAGGCAGGCTCGCTCTCCATTCGTCTGACGTAAATTCAGGATCCGCAGTCATTCGTATTGCATGAACTGCGTCATGTACTTCCAGTACTTTGGCAACAATATTTAACGAAGCCAAATCATTTACAATAGAACGTACATAAGCACTGTGCGTATCTCGTAGTTCAGGGATTGCGGCATAAATGGTTTGTGCACTCTTAAATGGTGGTGCTTTTAAGTCTCTGATCATTTTCATTTTGGCTTTATTAGCCACTTTTAGTTGATCAGAAGGCAGATTAAATGGTCGGGTTATCAATACAAAATAAACTCGCTCCTCGGCGCAAAACTGCGATAAATAATCCACTCGTTCATTAAATAAATCGTCCAGACTCAGTCCCAGACGTTTTTGAGTTGCCGCGGCAGGGGCGTAAATTTTTCGAATGAGTTTTTTTATATTCTGTTTATCATGACTAAAATACACTTGCAATGCATGGCCTGGACGACCCATGGCTGGCTGAAACGCATTGGTTAAACCCTCGACCAGGCGAGCAAACTCTTCTGTGCCGGCAAGGGCGGTAATACCGTCAATTTGCAAGACCGTCAGCAAAGACCCATCATGATCGACCAGATCGGTTGGGCTATCCGCCGTTTCAAGATCACAATATGATTCTGTTGTTTGTTTAAGAGCGGTACTTAGCCACGAAAAAAAAACATCCACGCTTTCAAAAAAGGATTCTGTCCAATTACTCATCTTTTTGTCCTTATTTATTCATGTAGGGGGATGACCACACAAATTATGATGAATAGACAGGGCGAGCGCCGCTCGTCCCTACACCCTACCCCCTACATTACATGGCCGTCTGAAAGGCGGCAGCACTTTATTTTTCTGCAATTTCTTCCAGAGCACTGGCGGCCCAACCTTCAATTTGTTTCCTAAACTTCGCCATGGAAGGCAACAACCTAATATCGGTCACTATTTTTCTAGAGCATTCGTCCGCAACATGCCCCGAATCAATCAACAAATGGCCAAAGATTGCTGGATCACTAGTTCCCTCACCAAACTTTTCCTCGACCGCTTGTGAACGAAATTTGAAGCTACGGTAAATCGTTTGCGCGCTACTTTTATAACCTGTGTCATTGGTAATAGCACAAAAAACAACATGGCAAAGGCTGTTCAGTTCAGCTTGAGACAACTCAGGTAAATAGATCAACGTCCCGCCTCCATACCCCCCAACACCAACTGACTCCATAAAAAAACATTGCGAGCAAAAACAACATGCTGTTACGAGATTATCTGGTTTATTGTTAGTGTAATTACCATCAAGATTAATAACATCCTGATAAAGCCTGGCTTGAAAACCACAAAATCGACAGGTATAGCGATCTCGTTGTAACACACGCTGCTCAAATGTATTGAAGCGCTCATCCACTTTTCTTGCAGAATAAAGACGCCACGCATCTGGAGTTGCGATTAATTTTAACTCTAAAGGCGTCTGCTTAGTGCCCATGCATTTAACCCAGTTTAAGTAGTACAAATATGAAATAAATGCTCATGAACGCATTATCATGAACAGAAGAGCATGAGTCTTTTTTCATGTTCTTCTGTTCAATGCCCAATTTAGAAAGTTATCCCTGTTGGACCTGCTGAGGAAGCCGCTGATCCAAATATCGTTTCGCCGGTGATACCTAGGATTGAGGGCAGAAACAGCAAAGCCGCTGCGACCATGAGTAAACCAACGGGTTGCCCGATCGGTACTTGTGCCGCGTTGTCCTTGTGCGCTTTGAATTTGATGATCGCACCCACAGCAAAAGCTATCCCAGCAAGATACGCCGTGGCTGTGATCAACTTAGTCACGTTTTCGAATGAACCGGTGATAGTGCTGGCCACGTTTCCCATAGAGACGGCTGCACCTGCATCTCCTGCAAAGAGCAATAAAGAGACGCCAAACAGCGTTGCAAACTCAACTTGACGTTGGCTCAATTTAGGTTTTTTGATTTTCATATTTATTACTCCTCAATTAATTAGATGTTTTTTTAAAAGGTTATGCCTAAATAACCTGCTGAGGAAGCCGCTGTTCCAAATATCGTTTGGCCGGTGATACCCAGGATTGAGGGCAGAAACAGCAAAGCCGCTGCGACCATGAGTAAACCAACGGGTTGCCCGATCGGTACTTGTGCCGCGTTGTCCTTGTGCGCTTTGAATTTGATGATCGCACCCACAGCAAAAGCTATCCCAGCAAGATACGCCGTGGCTGTGATCAACTTGGTCACGTTTTCGAATGAACCGGTGATAGTGCTGGCCACATTACCCATAGTGATCGCAGTCGCCGCTGCATCACCTGCATAGACGGTCAAAACGGCGCTAAACAGCGCTACGGTAGCGGCCTGATATTTACTCAGTTTGAATTTCTCAGGGGACATACTTTTACTCCTTATTTAATCCAGTTTTAAACGCCAAACAGCGTATTACTAACCACTTGCAGCGTTCCGACTATGTTCATCGCCAAGATACCTCCAAATACATGCGCCAACCCTTTTCCAGTGCCACCTGGCTGTTGACCCTGCGACGCAGAGCGGGCAATGAGCACCCACCCTCGTATAAATGCAATCACACCTATAACTTGTATAACTAAAGCAATCACAGCACCCACCGTGCTGTTTTGACCAAACAGGCTGTTCAAAATAGAACTGCCACTATCAATGGGCGCGTAGGCTAAAATCTGTGCGCCTTCACCAAACGTAGTATTCAAAAAAATCTGAACAGCCGTTGGCAAGTATAATAACATCGCCCCAGACAATAGATAAAACAAAGGCTCTTTCAAACTTCCATGCGATGACTGTTGAGTTTTAGATTCTGCCAACGCTTTCATACTATATAACGCTTTTATTATAAATGAAATACCCATAATATAAGCGCCAGCAGTGATCAGCTGCTCGACCGAATACAGAGAGCTAGTAATGGTGCTCAGCGAAAGATTAGACACTTCACTTGACAAAACACTGCTCATATTTGCTCCATTAACTATCTTCTTGACTAAACCGTATCACTCGACCGGAGCTGATGACTACACGTCCCTGTCGTGGGTCAATCAATTTGACCATACCCAACCCCGCAATCACTGTCCCCTCACGTACCGTTATTGTAGACCCATTGCTGGCAATCAACCATGCACGACCAGGGATGACCGCTTGAATATAGTATTTCAGGGAAGGTGATGTAATTTTATGTCGTACGTGGTGTGGTGTCTGGGCTTTTTTCAGCGCTGCTGCCTGTGCGGTTAATTGCTCAATTTCTCGAGATTGCTCATCAACTTTTGAAGCGTATAAAGCAATAATGCGATTAAGCTCCGTTACTTTCGTCATCATTTCATTGATGTTATTGTTAATTCCACTTAATTGAGTGTTTGACGAAGCAAACTCGGTTTGCATTTGCTCCTGACTGGACTCAAGCGCCGCCAATTTCTGAGTAATTTTCTCATCCACGTCACTTGACGCGCTGACATATGGCACTGGAGCATTAACAGGTTCTGGTTTGATTGGAGCGATATACTCCTTCACCGTGGTCTCATGAGTGACGGTCTTGATTAACGACGTTTTCTTTGGAACTGAAAGCGACGAATGAATAAAAGGATAAATAACCATGACTGCGATAATCAGCACGACCACAATCAGCACATTTCGTATTACGCCGGATTTACCTGCGAATGTTTTATCAATAACCGATTGTTCACCGGATGATTGTGAGGCCGCGTCTGCAGTATAATCCATAGCATCCGTACTGCCTGTCTCCGGATCGACGAATTCGTACTCATCATCGTATTTTTCATTGTCTACCATGTCCTGCCTGCTCAGTTAGTTTAATTTCAAGTTCTGCGTAAACAGAATCCCCACACCTGTACCGGCGTATAATTGGACTGTTGTTGGGCGATTTATATTTTGCGCCGCGACTTGTCCCCAGGCTTTACCCAATGTTGCAAGACCAATCACAGCATTGTCCAAGGTAGAGCGGCCGACCCCATTTGAAACGGTTGTGTTGGTTGTGCCACCTGTTCCGCCTATTGTGATGGTTGTGTCTGCAGACTGGAATGCATTACCAAACCCTTCTATAAAGGTGGAAGCAAACAAGGAACCATAACGTGAAAGATAATGATGATCCGTTTCACTGGACAATGCCGTACGTGCTGTATTTGGATCTATCGCAAACGCGTTAATTGAAACAGTATCCTCTTCTCCCGGGATAGACAGGGTATTAAATGTCACGATCATTTTATCGGCTTGGCCAGGCAGATTAAAACTACCAATTAATTTTGAGCCTTGTAACTTGCCAGAAACAATGGTCGCAAGAATAGGACCCGGTTCGTCTGAATTCACGGAGGTGTCTATCACTGCAAACAGAATATCACCTGTCCTGATTACGACTCTGCCAGTTGAGTTATGCTCAGATGCCCCAGCTTTCCCTTTGTCTGACTCTGATTGAATCTCATTTCCCGCGTGAACAGCCCCATTTTTCTTCTCATCTTCTTTATCAGGACCACCCACGTACGTTTGTTGTGGCACAACTTTAAATTCTTGCAGTAATTGATTCGCCGCTGACAGCATTGCACCTCCACGTTGCTGTATTTTTTGCTGATAACGTTGAACTGCAACCTGTTTTTCCTGTTGGCTTCGCAGCTCTTCGATGCGTTTAGCATTAGATGCGGCAATGGCAGCAGCGCCTGTTTCTGGCGTGGAAATAGCGGGGACATTTGACGTCGTTGTAAGAACAGCGGGTAACGGCGTCACTGAATCCAATCCAGCTAGCACCGAAAACCCTGCGTCATGCATTTCAGCATTGGAAAAACCGGCTTGTTTCATTTGATCTGTACTATAACCTGCGTTTTTCAAGTCGTTCGCAGAAATTCCCGCCGTACGGAGCGCATCTGCATTGAAACCGGCTTCTTTGAGCTGTGCAGCACTAAAGCCCGCTTTTTTTAAATCCGACGCATTGAAACCAGCTTTCTTCAAATCCTGTGCACTAAACCCTCCATTTTTCAAATCTACAAGACTAAATCCTGCCTTCTTCAATTGCTTGGCACTATAACCTGCTGCTTTTAATTGCTGGGCACTAAAACCTGCCTCTTTCAATTGTTGGGCACTAAAACCTCCCTCCCTCAATTGATTGCCAGTAAAACCTGCGTCTTTCAGCTGTTTCGCCGTCCACCCGGCAGCAGCTAGTTCCTTTGCACTATAGCCTACGTTTTTAAGATCATTTAAAGTAAATCCTGCATTTTTCAACTCAGCTGCAGTATAACCTGCGTTTTTCAGATCTATTGCAGAAAACCCTGCATTATTCAACGCACTGGCGCTACACCCCAATGTTTGTTTAATTGTTGCTGCAGAAACACCCAGTTGATGTGCTGCAGTCAATGATTTAAGACTGCAATCGGCCGTTCTGCCAGCAGCAACAACCGCGGTTGGACTTAACCCTGCCTGAGTTAATTGCTCAGCAGTAAAGCCTGCAGCAAGCAACTCTTCTGGAGTAAATCCTGCATCAGCCAGTGATTTTACATCAAAGCCTGCCTGTTTCAGCACCTCTGCACTACAACCATTCAAGCTGTGAATACGGTCAGCCGTCACTCCTTGAGCCATGAGTACTTTTAGTTTTTCAGGATCACAACCTGCATCATGTATGACATCATTGCCAACCGCTTCAGAAGACCCGCCAACACCCAGTTCCGTTGCGGTAAACCCGGCTTTCAGTAAATCCGCTGGTTTAAACCCTGCATTAATCAGTGATTTTGCATCAAAGCCTGCCTGTTTCAATATGTCAGCGCTGCAACCATTCAGGCCGTGAATGCTACCTGCCGTCACGCCCTGTGCCATGAGTACTTTTAATTTGGCTGGATCACAGCCTGCAGCACGTATTGCCTCATTCTTCAGTGCTGATGAACGTTCTGATTCAGCCTCGTTCACCTCTGCAGCTGTAAATCCAGCCTTCTGTAGATCCACGGGTGAAAAACCTGCGTCAAGCAGTGATTTTACGTCAAACCCTGCCTGTTTCAAGATATCAGCGCTGCAACCATTCAGGCCGTGAATGCGCCCCGCGGTTGCACCCTGTGCCATGAGCACCTTTAATTTGTCAGGATCACACCCTGCAGCATGTATTGCATCATTACTGACTGGCGGTACTGATTCAGCCGCACTCACCTCTGCAGCTGTAAATCCGGCCTTCTGCAGATCTACTGGAGAAAAGCCTGCGTCTAGCAGTGATTTTGCATCAAACCCTGCCTGTTTCAAGATATCAGCGCTGCAACCATTCAGGCCGTGAATGCGCCCGGCGGTCGCACCCTGTGCCATGAGTACTTTTAATTTGGCTGGATCACACCCTGCCGCACGTATTGCGTCATTCCTAACTGGCGGTGCAGATTCAGCCTCACTCAGCTCCGCAGCTGTAAATCCAGCCTTCTGTAGATCCGCTGGCGAAAAACCTGCATCAAGCAGTGATTTTGCATCAAAGCCTGCTTGTTTCAATATATCAGCGCTGCAACCATTCAGACCGTGAATGCGCCCCGCGGTTGCACCCTGTGCCATGAGCACTTTTAATTTGCCTGGATCACACCCTGCTGCACGTATTGCATCACGACTGACTGGCGGTACAGATTCAGCCTCACTCAGCTCAGCAGCTGTAGATCCAGCCTTATCTACATCCACTGGCGAAAAGCCTGCGTCAAGCAATGATTTTGCATCAAACCCTGCCTGTTTCAAGATGTCAGCGCTGCAATCATTCAGGCCGTGAATGCGCCCGGCGGTCGCACCCTGTGCCATGAGCACCTTTAATTTATCGGGATCACATCCTGCTGCTCGTATTGCATCATTACTGACTGACAGAGCTGATTCGGCTGCACTCAGCTCTGCGGGTGTAAATCCGGCCTTCTGTAGATCCATTGGCGAAAAACCTGCGTCAATCAGTGATTTTGCATCAAACCCTGCCTGTTTCAAGATGTCAGCGCTGCAGCCATTCAGGCCGTGAATTCGCCCCGCGGTCGCACCCTGTGCCATGAGTACCTTTAATTTGTCCGGATCGCAGCCTGCAGCACGTATTGCATCATTATTGACTGCGGATGAGCGTGCTGATTCAGCTGCACTCAGTTCTGCGGCTGTAAATCCAGCCGTCTGTAGCTCCTCGGGCGAAAAGCCTGCGTCAAGCAGTGATTTTGCATCAAATCCTGCCTGCTTCAGGATATCAGCGCTGCAACCATTCAGGCCATGAATGCGCCCCGCGGTTGCACCCTGTGCCATAAGCACTTTTAATTTAGCTGGATCACACCCCGCGGCACGTATTGCATCACTACTGAGCGCTGATGATCGTGCTGATTCAGCCGCACTCACCTCTGCAGGTGTAAATCCTGCTTTTTGTAGCTCCTCAGGTGAAAAGCCTGCGTCAAGCAGTGATTTTGCATCAAACCCTGCCTGTTTCAAGATATCAGCGCTGCAACCATTCAGGCCGTGAATGCGCCCCGCGGTTGCACCCTGTGCCATGAGCACTTTTAATTTAACTGGATCACACCCTGCGGCACGTATTGCATCACTACTGACCACTGACTGCGCTAATTCAGCCGCACTCACCTCTGCGGCTGAAAATCCGGCATTCTGTAGCTCCACGGGCGAAAAACCTGCGTCAAGCAGTGATTTTGCATCAAACCCTGCCTGTTTCAATATGTCAGCACTGCAACCATTCAGGCTGTGAATGCGCGCTGCGGTTGCACCCTGTGCCATGAGCACTTTTAATTTGACTGGATCACACCCTGCAGCATGTATTGCATCATTGCTGACGGATCCTGCCGCATTCAGCTCTGCAACTGTAAATCCAGCATTCTTTAGCTCTTCGGGTGTAAAGCCTGCGTCAATTAGTGATTTTGCATCAAAGCCTGCCTGTTTCAAGATGTCAGCGCTGCAGCCATTCAGGCCATGAATGGTACCTGCAGTCACACCCTGTGCCATCAGTACTTTTATTTTTTCAGGATCACAACCTGCAGCACGTATTACGCCATTATCAACAGCGAGAGCTGATTCTTTTAAGTCTGCTGGTGTATAACCTGCATTCACTTGATCGCTTTTGTTAAAACCTGCCTGGGCCAATGCATTTGCTGTGCAACCTGCATACTTGTGAATCAACATCGCACTAATACCAGCCAAGCGCTGTCTTTTTATCGCCTCGACACTACAACCCGCATTTTTTACATCTGTGGGTGTTATGCCGAATGGGAGCACCGCTTGTGCGGCTTTAATATCGTCCGTCGAAAACCCGGCATTAGCCAGATCCTCGCTGGTAAATCCTGCATCCAACAAATCTCTTGCACTGAAACCCGCAGCCTGTAGTTCTACAGCGCTGAAACCTGCGTTTTTCACCTCGGCGGCGCTATATCCTGCATTTTTCAACTCTCCGGCAGTAAATCCCGCGGCTTTAAGTTTATCAGCACTACAACCATTGGTACGACGAATTGCTGCTGCCGTTACACCTGATGCACGCAGCCGAGATAAGGCGTTTGCATCACATCCAGCTTTTTGGAGATCATTAATGCCCATTCCACTCGGTAGTCCACCCGCTCGAGCAATATCCTGTTCAGAAAAACCAGACCCCTTTAATTCGCCATCGGAAAAACCGGCATCTTTCATTGCTTGTGCGCTATATCCAACGCCCCGTGTATCACAAGCTGTATAACCACAAAGTCTGAGTCGACTCGCAGTAAATCCACCCTCTTTAAGCTGTACGATATCAAATTTCGCAGCTTTTAATTCAGCACAGGAACATACCGGTTCCAAGTCCTTTACTTTATATCCAGCATTCTTTAATTGCTCACAACTGCAAGCCGCTTTCAAATCACTGATTGTGCCGCCCTGACCAATTACTGTATCTATACTGGCTTTGCTGCAATGACCATTTGTTAACGTATCGACCCATGCATGCGTTTGTCCGCCTTCACCTGAGTTGGTATTGGTTAATGCAGAAAAATCAGCACCTCCCTCTCCTTCCTTTTGCCCAATAATCTCCACACCTTCGCCAAAGGCGTGGGTACGGATAATTGTTGGAA
Organism: Gammaproteobacteria bacterium; assembly: GCA_013289415.1. Classification (GTDB taxonomy): domain Bacteria; phylum Pseudomonadota; class Gammaproteobacteria; order Legionellales; family Legionellaceae; genus DDPF01. Next base: position 82,259 of record JABDAB010000001.1, on the reverse strand, counting down.
TGGCACTTCCGCCGGTTTGGCTTGCTTGTTTGGCCTGTTCAATATTTTGAGTCGCTTGGAGTGCGGCATATTGCTCAGTCTGATTAATAGAACCAGGGGTAGATTCAATATTGATTGAACCGGATACATTCGCTGATGCATCCGAGCTACCTGAAGCTGTTCTAAACTTCAATACACCAATCACGACCGTTATCACGAGCAAAATCACAGTGAACAGGATAATGACCCTGGATCGGGAATTTGAAAACAGTGCTTTTATATTCTCTTTTTTGCCTGCCATTTCGTTATAACCCTTCTACCTTGAGTTGCATGACCTTGCCGTGCCAAGAAACGAGTAAAACAGGCGACTTCTGCATTTCATAAGCATGCATACCATCCGCGCTTGTCATGCTTCCAAGCCAGCCAGGCGACAATATCGTAAGATTTGTTCGCACGAACATTTTTTCATTTAACATCCAAACCCGCGCATCTCCACCCGAGACTGTAAGCCTTCTACTGCCACCTGGAGGCACTCCATCCAGAACATGCAATAATATATCGCTGGCAGAGGGCGGCAAACCATTGTCCATTGGCATGCTTTTAGCATTGGGACCATAACCTTGAACACGCAAATCAACCCGGTAATCAACAGCCTTTTGTCCAGGAATCAGGGTCAACATCACTGGGGTATTTAATCCTTTCAATCGAACGGCCAGATTTCCATAAGTATATAGATTATTCGCTTGAATAATCATCGTATTACCGGTTTTGTCCCACTGGATATTAAACGCCGTGGGATCACCCAGATCGTAAGCACTGATAGGCCAAGTGGCACCTGTAGAGTCAAGAAAAACCAAGGATGAAACGAACCCTTGAGATAACCGGATCACAGGGGGGGTTGAACCTGGAGATAGATTAACAAATTGCGACGTTGCTGTAGGTTTTGGTGGTGTGCCTGCAGTCGAAGTTTTTGCAAACTCCTGTGTTTGATATTGTTGTTTAATGCGAATAATTTGTTCCGGGGTTAGAGGGAACATTTGATCAGTCACTTCGTCAAAAGCCAACGCATCAATGGTCTCATTTTCCGATGTGGTAGGAACATTATCATCCACAGGATTCAATACTACTGGCGGACTCTCCGGTTTCGAAGGCACAGCACTCGATCCCTGTTTGTCACCAGCAGCAATCTCTTTTTTATTCCCAGCAGCGGCCTCTGTCGAAGGTGACATGCGCTTTTGTAGCAGTCGCAATTGCTCAAGGGCTTGTTGTGTAGAATTAGCCTTATCATCACAGTATGCATCGACAGTGTAAGTCATGCTAACTGACAATAATATCAGGATATGTGATAATTTCATTAATCCCCTCCGCTACCTGCAGGCCCTACTACAAATTGAGATATACCTATCCCACGAGGCGAATTAAGCGTTGACACCCGAGAAATTAGAATGGTCACAACATTATTTTGTTGAGAAAATTCACTCGCACTTTGATACGTAACCAACAACGGCATTTGCACCCGCCATGCATAACGCCCATTGAGAAGACCCTTTTGTAAAATAACAGGTGCCTTGGTTGCTACTGCCGATACAATCAATTTTTTTGCTTTGACAGCAACAAGATTATTTGAATCCTCCAATGCCTTCAGGAATTGATCCCAGCCCTCGGCTGTAAAGAACCCTGATGAAGCCTGCAACTCCGTTCGATAATTAACAAAATTATAAGAGAACGCGGCAATGGCGGCCTGATTGGCCCATTGCAATACCGCGGAATCAGATTGATTGGGTTCATTCAGCGCAACCAGTGGTGTAATTCGACCGCTAATACTGGTCGCAAAATATTTAGGTTCTGGAGGATGAGTAAAGACATAGGTTAATATCCCTGCCATTACAAAATTACAAAGAATTGAAAGTAACAAAATAAGCATTACTTTTCGTTGCCCGTCACGATAAAAACTATTCCGCATTGCAACGGCGATCAAAGCGTCTTCTGGCATATTATCCTCTCATTGCGGCGCTGCTTTGGTATTATCATTATTGTCCTGATCGTTTGCAAGCAAGGCATTAGTCGATTCATTCGGCTCATCCATGGCTATTAGCGGGACGGGTGGCGTCACACCATCGGTAGCATAATAATCGGGTTCTGGGTAACCAAAATAAACGTAGTATATGGCGATACCTAGAAATACATTCAGGATAATTGAAGCCAGCAAAGCAGTGGCTCCCCGATGATACGTATCAATGTAAAAACGGTTTGACTGCCTGATTTTAGCCCAAGTACCCCTACTCAATTGTCTTCTCCATATTAAGCAACAGCCCGTCTAAAGGTTATTTCGATTCTAGACACAGATGACCCATCGCCAAATTGTTTAAACGCACCCATAGGTTTATCACTCCCCAAGCCTTGTGTAAAGATAAAACGAGTATCTATATCCTGTGACCAAAGGTATTCAGCAACGGCGCGAGCCCTCGCCAGCGTCAGTGCGTGTTCTCGTTGAGGAGAGATATATTTACTACTAAACGCGCTTACATTGACATTTATTTTACGAAATTCCCTCAAATAGCAAACCAAATCATTCAATAGCCCGTAAGAACCCCAAGTCAACTGTGGCGATTGGTTAGCAAATAAAAGAACTGATGGTATGCTCACCAAGTAATCCTGACCAATGGTTATTACCTGCGCCCCGCCTTTCTTTAAGCGTGTTTGTAACGATATGATCTGTGGGTCTAAAGCACCAGCAACGTGGGTTGGCAATTTGCTTATTTCATCAACTGGTTGTTGTGCCTTGTGACACCCTGCAAGGCTCAGCAAGACTAACAAAACGATTAGTAGCCTTGCTGATGGACCAGAGCAGTAATGATGCGATCGTCTCAAACTAAATCCTGCCGTGAAATCAAATTAGACCATGTATGAATAAAACCATACAATGAAATGTGTTACAAGCCATGGTTGAAAAAAAACCTAAGCCTCGTCAGTCACTTTACTCTTTGCCATCTCCCGTTCTCGTCTGATTTTTTCCGAGAGCACCTGCACAAGCCCTGTCAGTTCCTCAGGATTGATGATGTCACGCTCTTCAGGCGGGTAATGTGTGGCTGTTTGAAAATCTTTTATCAATTCATTGGCTATATTTCCAGCCAAGCTGTCCTTTTCGCCAGTCAGGCGTTCAATCGACATCAACTGGTTACGTGTTTCGTTGATAGGCAATAATGACTCAGAAAACTGCACAATATTTTTAACAAGCAATGGAGCTGTTCCGGGAGGCAGTTGCAATGGTGTAAAAATAGTTAACATGCCCAACACGACATCTTCAATCAACTCTTCAACATTCTCAGGCTCATTATGTTTATGAAATGCCAATAAAGCCGCAACACCGCGCTCTATGGGCTCAACAAGAGTGGACTCATGTAGTGTCTTTGTAATCAGACTGACTTCCTCACTCTCCACTTTATTTTTAATATTGAAATCTTGGCTCTCAAGGACACTCTTGAACTCTGTCAATTGCTTTTGTAGTTTAACCAGATAGTCATCAGGTGGTGGCTCAACTTTCAAAAATTGATTCAATTTAAGTTTTTTAACCGGTTGTGGGTTGGCGTAGAACATCCTGGATCGCACGATTGTTGACTTAAAGAAGATATGTGCTTCACCCTCAGTCTGTTCCTTCAGATCAAGCAAGTCGATACGGGCACGGCGTTCAGTAGATGAGCTTTTCGTATCCATATAAGTATTTGAAACACTACCTTCCTTGGTTTGAAAGGAATCCACTTTCGTCACATACGCTTCACCGGCGGTCTTTGTGAAGAAATCCCATGTTTCGTGCGGATCCTCAAGCTTCATGCAAATTTTAATGTTAGTATTCGCGCCGATCGATGCCGCCTCTTCTTTTGAGGCCTTTTGAAACGCTGGCAAATCCTGACCTGCAAAAATTACAGAAAACCCGAGTGAACGTGCCTGCGCAGGTACGACCGCAAATCCCTGCACGGCATAGTAACCATACTCATCCAGAATGCATAAAAAGGGCGTTGGTGCAGTGGTTGGCTTTCTCTCAATCACATCCCGATAGTCGCCCTCAACCTCTGTACCGAGACCTGCAGCCATCATGGCTTTCAAGGATGAGACAATAATTTTACCCAAGTTAGACAACTCATCGGGTGATTTTTCCAAAGCAGGTAGTAGTACAACCAATATTCGTCTGTTTAATACCACGTCCTTGAAGTCTACTTCAGCGAGATTTGTGCGTAGTATGTGACCGTATGTATCCGCCAATGATGAAAAGCTTCGTACCAATTGCATGACAATAAAACCATGTTGCTCTAAAACCTGAGAAACCTGTTTGCCCTTTTTTTCTTTATTATAACCCGGTAACGTACCGAGGTAGTTACGTAATGGATCAGTTACCACTTTAGGTATCGATTCGATGTTGACGCCTTCCTGCTCATCGCGTGGGAAAATTTTATCTATAACGATGGATTCAAGACGATCCAGTGTGAAGTAATTACGAATGGTGTTTGCATCAAGAAGAATGGCGCCTTCATCCCGCATATAGACTAACACCCGCATCAATGCTTCAACAAATGCAATGGCCCTCCCTTTCCACATATCCCCATCAGATGATTGGGAAGCCCCTCCCATCAAGCTTACGACAAGGTTGGTCAACATACTGGATGACCCCTGACAGAATGGGTTCATGGTATTCGACAAGCGTCTTTCCTGAGGTCCTACGATATCGCGTGCGCCGGTCATGAAGTTGATTAATAACAGATCATCTTCGCGGCCCATGCTGCGCACCATGGAAAAAATGGTGGCGTATAATGAGTTATCCCCTTTTCCATCGACATAAATAAATCCACTGCCCTGCGTCAGTGCATTGAACGCAATAGAGGTCAGAGCGACGGTTTTACCGCTACCTGTTGAGCCGAAAATAAGTGCATGTGTGCGCATATCCTCATTGGCAAACCATAACTCTTCATTGGTTTTAATATCATTGCCAAAAAATGCAATCCCACGCGCCATATTGGGTGTTTTAATGCCCGGTTTTAAATCATTATAATCCCGAATCCCCGCAATCTGAGGCAAGCGAAAGGGAAGCATTTTTTTGCGCGTATACCCATAAGCAAATATACCGATACCAATTAGTAAAAACAATGACGCCAATTCCGGTACGTAAAATGCAACACATGCCAACAGGGTAAGAAAAATTGCGACATTAGTTGGTTTTCCACAGAAATCAGCACACCGCTTACCCAAAGTTCGCGTATCACGCAACAGCCTGGTTGGATCCAGCTCATTTCGGGAATCAATGCCTCGCATCATGGTTGTAGATCCTCCAACTCCTTTGGCGATAATTTAATTTCTTTAATAGAAATTTCCATGGCTTTGATTGCCTCATCAATCATGGGTGTCAGTGAACGACGACCCGATGTCCTCTCAGCAATCCAGTGAGCAAAGGGACCGCCCACTTCCGCAAACGGCGTTTGTCTGCCGACACAGTTAAGCATATACCATAAGCGACGATCCACGGTTTTTAACCATAAAAAATCCGAACTCGGCATCACACCATCATCGCGGGAACCCATCAACAGTGAGGCCATTACAGTTAAAACGTAAGCGTGTTGACCAAGAATCACCTGAACATTTTCAGACTGCTGATATTTTTTGAGTACACTGGTTGCCACACTGTAATCTGGCTTGCCATCAGAAGTGCTTTTATCGACTGCTGCCAGAATTTTAAACGCAGATGGTTTATCACGATTCATCCGCGCCATGAAAACAGCGGCTAATGCACGGGCATGGGGTGGGCAATGCTCAAATCCATTCCAGACAGGACCTAATTGCAATGTAAATACCCGCTTTGCATCGCCACGACGAACGGTAGCGGTCATTTCATCACCCGGAGTCGGGTTATCCATCAAGGCATCATTTTTTTTAAGCAGTTTATGCTTGCGAGCAAATTCCATTGGAGTCAAAGCCATTGCCCAAGGACCCGTGTTGATATCGGTATCCACGAGGTTTTGTTTTACAACGGGCATGATTGCCGGCCAATTTTGTTGTTCTTGGGTTCGCAACGTTGTCATGCTATGGGCACGACGATATTTAAGTGTAATATCAGAGCGATAGAGAACCACTCCCAAAACAACAAGGATTACGATGACCGGATAACGAATATATTCACCTACATCTCTCATCAGTAAATCCAGCTGCTGAAAAGTTATAGAAGCAGGATCAATGGTTTCCATGATGTAGATATCATTGACGAGTTGCGTTCCACCTACAAAAAAATGCATCAACTTGGCTTGCAGGTTTGTCAGAAAAAACATAAACGCAACAATGTTTTTGTGCCCCATATACCAAATCAAGGCACCAATCAGGAACGCCCCTACGACATTCCAAATGGGACCCATCGAATTGTCGGCACCCCCACCCTGTTGTTGCTGAGCCATAGGATCACTTCATCTAAATTGATTTAATATACTATATACGTACCACAGTTATTATGCGTTGTGCAATCACGCCGGGGCATCTTTGATTAATCGTCCCTGTGAATAGTGGTAAGTACCCGATTGATGAACAAAACTTTCCATGTTGCTTAATTTAAGCGCCCCATCTTTTAACAGTAGCCGTGGCTTGCCCAACTTGTCCATGGGGATTTTATCGTCATTGACGTGAAGAATATCATTTTCATCAATATAGATAATCACATAAGCTTCATTAATTTTATTTTCTTTTGTTTTAATGATTGCCTTGACGTCCTCTTCTTCAAGATATATTGGGCGTGAAATCATTTGACGGGGTAAATTGGTAACAATCCATTCCCAAGATTGCATATTTTTACCATTCGATGAATATAAGGCGACACAGACCTTTTTTTGACCACGACGAAGCAAGATGTTCTGATGAACCAAGTTAGCTGCTGCATCCGTGCTGACTTTTCCTGATGATTCCATTCCACTAACAAACTCATCACGAATTTCTCTCAAATTCTTACCAATAACCCGAAGAAAGTTTGACTCTTCCCAAGGCCCTTGCGCAATGGCGTTATCCAATGCCAGTAATACAGCATCAGCTTGCTCGGTTGTCAATTCATCATTATTCATAAACGCCCCAGCCCGTGTGGGCAACCCCTCATCCGCCGGGTCTGCTGTTAAAGGAAGGCCGGTCTGATGCTGATGGTTCTTGCGATATTGTTTTAGGCCGAATCACGTCATTGATCTGCGTTTGACATGCCCTTAGAACCACAATACCGCTTGTTATCTCTTTGGCGTCTGGTTTAATTAACCCCATTCTTTCGAGCTGCGATATGGAATTACTCAGGAAGGATAGTTGCCTTGTTTGCACAGAGCCCGCGCTAACGCCACTCTTCTTGGCAGCCATTTGCATTAAAGCCCATGTTTGTTTACCAGTAAATAGTCTCAAGATTTACACCTAAAATCATTGTTGCATAACGTAATCATAGCAGAGATTAACTAAAGAGGAGATAAAATACGCTCAATTTTTCGTCTTCTTTACACTAATCCTTCTTTACACTAATCATAAAGTAACTCATCCAGCGGCGTATAATCAGAACTCGGACCACCCTGTATTAACTCATTCACGACATCGGTCATACAAAGCAATCGGAGAACGTTGGGTGTAACCTCATCAAATGTCACCTCAGTGCCCAACAAGGCGCCTTCCGCATCCTTAAAGGAGGCACCCAAGCCATAACCTAGACATAATGAACACAATTGATCTGCGCGGCGTGCAATTGCTGGCAGCAATCCCGTGTATGAAAATACTTCATCGAAACTGACGAAACGATCATTAAGATAAAATTTGGCATGCAGCTTTGCTGCAATCAACCCCATGCTTTTTCGAATATCCACGTCCATTTATATCCACCAAGGTTTTGATGATTTAATAGAACCTGCACAAAAAGTTCTTAACCATCGCAAAAAAACAGGTACTGTAAAGCCGTAATGTTCAATAATAGCGAAAAAAACCGCAGAGATCAGAACCAGCAGGCCTGTCCAGAGTTTGATATGCATCAAAAAAATAAAAACAGGAAATGCCGCTCTGGCGTCTACCATAAAAAATCGGGCTGTACGGGCTGAATCACGCCAACTCGCCGTTGCCGAAAACCCTCCTGCTGCCATATCAACCTCTAACTTTGATGCTATTCATAAATTTAAGGGTATATCGAGCAACGGGGTTAATGCAAGAGAAACAGTAGAATTATCTCCATCTCATAGATATACTTTCATAGGATGGAGTATAATGCCAATGCTGCTGTGTTGTAAGCTCCTGCAAAGGATACAACATCAGCATATATAAAAATTTACAGGAATCATTTAATGATCATTAAAAACGTTATACAACGATTAAAACAAATTTTTTCCGGATCATGCGGAAAAGGGAAACTGTCGGGCACCATCAAGTTCTTTGATAGAAAGAAGCGTTTCGGATTTATTGTGTCCGATAAAAACGAGTATTTTTTCCATGCCGCAGCGACTCAACCTAATGATTTCAAATCGCTACAAGATGGGGTCAAGGTTCGATTTAATGTGGTCATCGGCAAAAAAGGCCCGCAAGCAGATAATGTTGAAGTAGTTCATGATTAATGAGGTGTATCAATGACAAACCAAGTGGATTCTGGCATGCAGACCGTGCAACAACACATCTTACAGCTCAGCACATATCTTAATTCACGCATTCTTGGTCAAGGGGGGTTAGTATCGCGGTTATTAATAGCCTTGCTTGCAGATGGTCATTTATTGGTAGAAGGCGCGCCAGGTCTTGCAAAAACACGTGCAGTTAAAGAATTAGCTGCACGTGTTGAAGGCAGCTTTCATCGCATTCAATTTACCCCGGATTTATTACCGGGCGATCTTACGGGAACGGATATATACCATCCTGAAGACGGCTCATTTGTTTTCCTGCCAGGCCCTGTTTTTCATCACATGATTCTGGCAGATGAAATTAATCGTGCTCCAGCCAAAGTGCAATCAGCGCTCTTGGAAGCCATGGCTGAACGTCAAGTGACCATTGGTAGCAAAACGTACCCATTACCTGAATTATTTCTCGTAATGGCGACACAAAACCCCATCGAACAGGAAGGCACCTATCCATTGCCTGAGGCACAGCTTGACCGGTTTTTGATGTATGTAAAAATTGGTTACCCGGATGCTCGCGTTGAACGGGATATTCTTACACTAGCGCGACGAGAGGCGCTTGCTGACCACGTCCTCACTGAAACAACACCCAGCGTGGACGACCCTATAGTCACCTTGTCGCAGCGGACACTGTTTGAGGCACGTCAACAGGTTCTCAATGTGCATACTAGTGATGCACTGGAAAACTACATCGTGCAACTTGTTGTGGCAACACGAAACCCCGGAGTTTATAGTCCAGCCCTGGCCCGCTGGCTGCGTTTTGGCGCAAGTCCTCGAGCAACCATTGCGCTTGATCGATGCGCCAAAGCACATGCTTGGCTTAACGGGCGCGACTATGTGACCCCGGAAGATGTACATGTCATTGCACATGATGTATTGCGTCATCGTATTTTACTCACGTTTGAAGCTGAAGCGGAAGGTATTAGTAGTGATGATTTTATTAACGAACTATTACGTCTAGTCGCCTTGCCATGATTCAGGATCACGAGCGCATTCCTAATGGAATTGTTGCCGAATTAACAGATTTAATTGCCCTGCAGCGCCAGGCATGCATGGTGCGTTATCGCCCTGATGGTCATGCTGCACGTGCGGGGAATCACCTGTCAAAATTGCGTGGTCGTGGAATGAATTTCGCTGAAGCACGCAATTACCAAGCAGGCGATGAAATTCGTCATATGGAGTGGCGAGTCACTGCACGTACTGGCAGACCTCACGTTAAAGTATTCCAGGAAGAGCGTGAAAGACCCGTTGTGATTCTGACTGACTTTAATCCATCCATGTATTTTGGTACACGTGTTGCATTTAAATCCGTTGTTGCTGCACGTTTGGCCGCACTCATCGCATGGACTGCGGCCAAACAGGGTGATCGAGTTGGAGGTATCGTATTTTCAGCTGTAGCGCATAATGAATTTACTCCTCGTAGCCGTCAAGCCGGCGTTTTACCCATTTTAGCAGCACTAAGTCACTACACACACGAACATAATCCACAATCTGAACGCATGCCTGATGCTCGTTCATTAAGCCACGCCCTGCTTCGATTACGCCGCGTTGCCAAGCCCGGCAGCATTCTGGTGCTGATCAGTGATTTTTATAATATGGACACAGATAGCGAACAGCATTTAAGTCGTTTGAGCAGGCACAATGATATATTGGCATACCACATATGCGACCCGCTGGAACTGACCGCCCCCAAACCTGCACAATATGCGATCACCAACGGACAACAGGAAATTTTGCTAGATACCACGCTGGACGCGGTCAGATTTTCCTATCAATTTTATTGTGAGCAACGCATTACGGCGCTACAGGCGCAATGCAAACGCTTGCAAATTCAATACATGCAAATCACAGCACAAACTGATCTTCCGCAGCTTGTGCGCCAGACGTTTCCTTGGAGGCGCGGTGGTTAACGAGCACGTTCCCAAAGATCTATCGTCTTTGCATGACATTCATTTGCCTGAAGCGATTGGCTGGTGGCCATTGGCACCCGGATGGTACCTGCTGACAGCAAGCCTTGTAATCGTCTGTCTGCTGATTGGGTTCTTATGTCGCCGCTATTATTTGAACGGGCGGGCAAAACGAGAAGCGTTGCGAGCATTGGCGATGTATCAAGAACAGTATCAGCACGATGCAAACAGTCAATTATGCTCCGCTAAAATCTCGGAACTATTGAAGCGCGTCGCACTAGCCTATTACCCAAGAACACAAGTAGCGGGGTTGCAGGGCGAAGCATGGATTGCTTTTTTAAATAGCACGGCTAAAGATGTCAATTTCCATTCTGTTCGCATGGAGCTATTGGAACTGCCTTGGCGACCGTCGCAAAACCAGCCGTTACAACCTCTTTTTAAAACAGCACACAAATGGATCATGAGGCAGGGGAAATCATGTTCGAATTAGCCACCCCCTGGATTTTAATCCTGCTACCTTTTCCCTTGTTGATTTGGTTTTTCGTGCCCCGCATACACTTGCAGTTGCCAGCCGCGCTGAGAGTGCCTTTTTTCAATGCCATGCTGGGTATTGTTGAACAGGAAAAACATAGTTTAACCAGACAGACAAGACTTACAGTTATGTTATTGATCTGGTCGTTATTATTGTTGGCACTTGCAGGACCGCGTTGGGTAGGTGAGCCGCGTCCATTAGCACGTGAAGGCCATAACATTATGCTCGCTCTGGATCTCTCTCCCAGCATGGCAGTTAATGATATGCTTTGGAATAATCGCCATACCACACGACTAGCGCTAGTGAAGCATGCAGCCAGGCAATTTGTACAAAACCGCGTAAATGATAAAATTGGTTTAATCGTGTTTGGTGAGCGCGCTTACCTACAAACTCCATTAACCTATGATCACCATAACGTATTGCAGCGTCTGGATGATGCCACGGCGGGTTTGGCTGGTAAATCCACATCAATCGGCGATGCGATGGGATTAGCTGTGAAACATTTGCAAAATGTTCCTGATAAAGGACGGATCATCATTCTGTTAACGGATGGTGCTAATAATTCAGGCGTACTCGCCCCCTTAAAAGCAGCCGAGCTGGCACGTGATGATGCGATTAAAATTTATACGATTGGCTTGGGATCCAAGGGCGACACACAGACATTTAATGGCTTGTTTTTAAGCATGAATGCCTCTGCTGAATTGGATGAGCAGACCTTGACCGAGGTGGCAAAAATGACAGGTGCCCGATATTTCCGCGCCACAGACATGAAGTCGTTACAAGCTATTTATCAGGCCATCAATCAGATGGAAACTGTTTCTCAGGAGCAAGCTACCGTCCGGCCTCAACACGACTATTATCCTTGGCCCCTGGCATTGGCGTGGTTATTCTTTATGTACTTGCTTGCAGAGCAGGGTGGTTTACTCATCAGGTTCAGAGGTTCCTCAAATGATCGCTGATTTCCATTTTCTCCGACCACTGTGGTTATTTGCCCTCTTGCCATTGGGAATACTGGTATGGCGCCTGTTTCGTCGCACGCCTGCTATGCATGCCTGGAGTGCGATTTGCGACAGCCATTTGTTACCCTGGTTAGTGCAAACCACTGGACGCAGTAAACGCGCCCTTCCTTTACTGCTACTCACGACCTGTACATTATTGATGATTATTAGTCTGTCAGGACCCACTTGGTCACGCTTGCCTGTACCAACGTACCAGCAAATCCAACCACGCGTGCTGATCCTGGACATGACTTCCGCGATGTTGGCTCACGATTTATCCCCAGACCGACTAAGCCGTGCCAAATTCAAGCTACATGATCTTTTTCAACATCGGGATGCCGGACAATTTGGCTTGGTGGTTTATACCGGAGAGGCATTCGTAGTCTCCCCCCTCACCGATGATGGACAAACTATTGATGCCCTGTTGTCATCACTCACGCCAGAGATTATGCCTATAACCGGCAATCGTCTGGACAGAGCCCTTGAGCAAGCTAAACAACTGATTACACAAGCTGGTTCTGATTCAGGCCAGATTTTAGTACTGACAGCAAACCCGCCTTCTCAAGCGGCCATTAACGCAGCAAAAGCGTTAGCACATGGTGGAATAGACACATCCGTAATCCCGGTATTAAAGAAAACATCATGGATGCCATTATTTGAACGTCTGGCAACAGCGGGACATGGGCAGGTGATCTCATTCACGGATACAGAGGCGGATGTAGATCAATGGCTAGCCGTTTCCCATGCTAATCAACGCTATGGTGTAAACCTGCAAAATGACATTCCAGTCTGGCGAGACCAAGGGCGGTGGTTTTTAATTCCAGCATTATTGCTTTTGTTAGCTATTTTTCGACGCGGTTGGCTACAGAGGCTCAACACATGAAACCGATACTAATCTCGCTCCGTTCTCCGAGCGTCAATATCACCCTTCGAGCAGTTACAATGGGTATGATATTACTAACGATAATTTCTGAAACATGGGCATTTAGCTGGCAGGATTTATGGGTCACTAAAAATCGTCAAGCACAAACTTTGATGGATGCAGGTCAGTTTTCCAAGGCTCAGGAAACATTTAACAATCCTGCCTGGCAAGCTACTGCGGCCTATCGAGCAGGTAATTATGAGCAGGCCGCGACACAATTTCAATCATTGAAAAACAGTGCCGATGCCTATTATAATCAAGGGAATGCATTGGCACATAGTGGGCAATTAGAACCGGCAATCAAAGCATATGACAAAGCATTAGCCCTTTCACCAGCCAATCCAGATGTATTGCATAATCGAAAGATTGTTAAAGCCCTGCTCAAAAAACAAAACAAACAGAAGCAGGACAAACAGAATAAAGACAAACAAAATCAAGACAAACAGGATCAGAGCAAACAAGATCAGGATAAACAGGATCAGGACCAACAGGATCAAGACAAACCAGATCAGGACAAACAGGATCAGGACAAACAGGATCAGGACAAACAAGATCAGGACAAACAAGATCAGGACAAACAAGATCAAGACAAACAAGATCAGGACAAAAAAGATCAGGACAAAAAAGATCAAGACAAACAAGATCAGGACAAACAAGATCAGGACAAAAAAGATAAATCAGCGGAAAAACCACCTCAGTCTCAAGCAGACCGTGAACAACAGCAAGCTAAAGAACAATGGTTACGCCTGATTCCTGACGATCCCGGTGGGTTGATGAGAGAAAAATTCATGCGGGATTATTTGGCTAGACATCGAAACAAAGGATATTAATGAAACGCCATATATTCATCATAATACTTCTCTGCTGGCATACCATCGCCCTAGCCAACATCACCATGAACATTGAACCTGCTACTGCACGCCCAGGCGAAACGCTTCGTCTGACCTTAACGCAAAGCGACGATCCCCAATTCCATGGCGTTCCCGACCTGACGCCTCTGAAAAAAGAATTTACCCTGGTCGGCACTGAACACAGTATGTCTTACACCGCTAACAATGGTATAGCAAAATCCGAAAACCAATGGGTTGTCCTGCTCATTCCAAAAAAATCCGGCATTCTGTCCATTCCTGCTATAAAAATTGGTCAACAATATAGCCATGCCGGCCAAGTCAATATTACCACCAGCGCAAATTCGCCAATAGACGACAGTCAAGCTGAATCACAAGCTGAATCATTAGAAGAGCACAACGCTGTAACATTGCATACCGAGGTAGACCAGGAAAAACCATTCATCAACCAGCAAATAATTTATACGGTCAAATTATCCACAAGCCAAACCCTGCTGGAAGCACAGTATCAACCCCCAAGTGTTGAAAATGCCTTGTTAATTCCTTTAGGTGATGGTCGTCGTTATCAAACAACCATAAATGGCCAAGAATATAGCATTGACGAACAGAAATATGCTATTTATCCGCAAAAAAGTGGTGAAGTGCGCATTACACCGCCCAAAATCACGGCTGTGGTTTACGACACTATTCCGGAACGTGTCAATGTAGAGGGCAATACTATCGAACTGATGGTGAAGCCAGTCCCCAAAAAAAATACAACTAAACCATGGCTACCTGCAAAACAAGTTACGCTGTCAGAACACTATGATTCATCCAAACCAACCATGAGCCAAGGCACTACCCTAGTGCGCCGGATCACGTTGCGGGCAATGGGCCTCCCGGCAGAGTTATTACCGACTCTGACCTTTGCTGACAGCAAACAATATAATGTCTACCCGGAAAAACCAGACACACGCAATGTACTCAGGCAACAGGAATTAATCGGGACCAGCGCCGTTACGGTGACGTATATACTCAACCAATCCGGACACATCACCTTGCCTTCGATTGAAATACCTTGGTTTAATACGCAAACAGGCCAGGACGAAATGACGACATTGCCAAGCCGTGACATCACGGTTACAGGCAAAGCTGACGCAAATCCTGCCCCACTTTCTAGCACACCAGAGAAATCACATAACACCAATACAGACCCTAAGCTGTCGAGCTTGCCCGCACCGAATACGAATAATCAATCACACCCGCTTGCCTGGTGGATAGCCGCAGGTTTTGCATTGGCCTGGATTATGACACTAGGACTATGGTGGACATTTCGCAATCGCCCTGCCAGACCAAAACTTGACATGCAATCAACACTCACACGCTTGCGCAAATCCTGTACAACAAATAACCCGGAACAAGCCCATGCAGCGCTATTAAACTGGAGTCGGCAACAGTGGCCGGATGCTGCATTATTAAATTTAAGTGAATTAAGCAAGCTCGTTCGCGACATCGCCTTGCAAAAGCAGATCACTCTTTTATCGCAAGCGCTGTATGCTCAAAACGGTTTGTCAGACTGGCGTGGCGATGCGTTGTGGCACGCTATTAAAGCCTATCGACCTAAAAAATCAACTCAAAAGACCCCACGTAATCCACTACCACCCATTAATCCTTAAATGATTACAACAACCATGATTGGTGAGATTAGTTTAAATATTTCGTTCGTATTCTATCTATTGGTTTACTTGCCGCAGATTCTTCATAATCGTCAATCCAATCACCTCTCAAACCTGAGCATGGGGATGCATTTTATTTTGTACACAAGTTATTGCCTTGATTTGTTTTATGGATTTTCCAGCGATCTTCAATGGCAATATAAAACCGTGTCTATTGTTAGTCTGACGTTATTGGTGATTCAACATATCCAACTGACCTGCCATTATCAAGCACAAAAAAAACGGGGATGGTTTAATTTTAATGTGCTTTTTATATTGACTACAGGAGCTTCAATTGTTTATTTTTTCATTGTAAATCAAGCCCGTCTCTCGGAACAAACCACACAGACGTTAGGATATCTGTCCCGCGCGGGTTTTCTGATATACACCCTCCCACAAATCATGAAAAACCGGGCATTGAAGTCTACTCATGCGATCAGTATCAAATTTATATATTTAAGTTTGCTGCTGTCCGTACTGGATATGACATCGGCCTGGTGCCTGAATTGGGGATGGCCTAACAAATTGGGATCACCTCTCACGATGTCTCTCATGTTAATGATGCTGTTGCAAATGAAGAAATACCAGGTGAGGAACTGGTTTGTGTTTGGGGTTGACTAAAAAACGTATCCGGTACATCCGTTATAAAAACATGAGCAGAATCAAATGCATTCAATGCCTTGGCAGCATAATGTCTTATGTCTACATCTGCATCGCTGTGTAATTGACGAAGCGTTGGAATGAAATTAACCTCTTCTAGAATAGCTGGATGATTACTCATATTATCAGCCAAAAACGATAATAGCATGACAGCAGATAGTCTTATTTTTGCATTTGAATTCTTGAGTAATGGGATGATTGCCGGAATGCCTTTAGCCTCTATAAAGACTGAATGATAATCGTAATCACCAAATAAATTTAATAATGCCATGGCAGCATATTGTTTTGTTTCTTCATCTGAATTATTAACTAATAAAATCAACTGAGGGGTGCGTTCAGCCTTGATAATTTCTGAACGATTGCTACTACTTATAGCTAAATGTCCCAATAATAATGTAGAATTTCGCTTTATTTCTACCTCAGCACTGCTGAGTAATAATATAACTGTTTGAATGCTAATAGCTGCTAGTATATCCGCATGAGAGCCAACATTATTAGCCAAGTTTGCTAAGGCCAATATAGCAGATTGTTTTATTTTTACATCTGAATTATTGAGTAATGGTATCAGTAATTGAATGCCATTAGCGTCTTGAATGGTTTGATAATAATTAAAATTACCAGCCAGGTTTGCAAATGCCATTATAGCATTTTGTTGTGTTCCTAAATCTGAGTCGTTAAGTAATGGTAAGAGTTTTTGAATACCCTGAACCGTTGGAATGGCTGAATGAGTGCTATGAATAGACGTTAAGTTTGCGAATGCCATTACAGCAGCTCGTTTTGCTCCTACATCTGAATCACTGAATAATGACATAAGGATCGGAATCCCTTCAGCGTCTATAATAATCGGATGATAGCTGTCATTATAAGCTAATCTTGCTAAGGCTAATATAGCATGACGTTTTGTTTCTACATCTGAATCACCGAATAATGGCATAAGGCTTTGAATGCCTTTGGCGTTTAGAATGGCCTGACAATTACAATCAAACTGAGCTAAGTTTGCTAGTACACGTGTGACAAAGCGTTTTGTTTCGATATCTGAATCATGGAGCAATCGAATCAACATTCGGATGCCTTCAGCCCCTACAACGCCCTGTTCATCACTACCATTCGCCGTTACATTTACTAATGCCAGAGCAGCAAATCGTTTTGTTATTATGTCGGCCTCACTGAGGAGTCGAATAAACATTGGAATACTATGAACAATGACTGCACTATTGTTCGCTATAGTAGCTAAGTTTGCTAATGCCAATGTAACATATCGCCTTGTCTCTACATCTAAACTATTGAGTAATGAAATGAGCACAGGGATGCTATGAGCAATGGCTTCTTTATAGCTAATCTTGGTCGTTAATTTTGCAACTGCTAATGAAGCAT
Organism: Gammaproteobacteria bacterium; assembly: GCA_013289415.1. Classification (GTDB taxonomy): domain Bacteria; phylum Pseudomonadota; class Gammaproteobacteria; order Legionellales; family Legionellaceae; genus DDPF01. The sequence goes on along the minus strand of JABDAB010000001.1, from coordinate 64,703 downwards.
ATCGTTTTGTGAGCTTATCGGTGTTTTTGAGTAATGCCGTGAACTCTGCAATCTGCTCAGTTGCTAAAATGCCCGGATGAAAACAAGCCGCTAAATTTGCTAATGCCATGATAGAGCTTCGTTTTATTTCCACATCTGAATTATTGAGTAATGAAACGCACGCGGGAATACCATTAGCCTCTATCATGCTCGGATAATTACCCTCTATAGCAGTTAAACCGAGGAACACTTGCACAGCTTCTCGTTTTATCTCTACATCTGAGACAGCGAATAATGAAACGAGCGCTTTACTACTATTGGCTTCTAACACACTAAGATTTTTGTTTAAATGATCAAGGAAATACTTGAGTATTTGTTTTACATACGGTGTCATGCGGGGTTCTTTGGCACACAATAATTTACAGATTGCATTTTGATTGATCGAATCTTGCATTAAACTTTTTAACTTACCTGCGGCCAAAGACCCGATTAACTTCTCTGTGCTGTCAAGCAAACCCATCAAATCCTTAAGAGCATCTACAAACTGCGGTGTATCGGGTTGGTTAACATACAATTTTAATGTCCCATTCGCTTGTGTAAAACGAGCTTTGTCCGGTTGTTCAACTACACTTGCTGTTACCGGTATTTTCGCAGGTGTTACCAAGGTCTGTTGACATGTCAGATCTCGACGTCGGGCTGGTTGTTTAGAATGATTACTTGCAGGCGCTGTGGATTGTAATATGGAATTGAGAACATCTCGTTTGAATTCCTCAAAACTCATGCCTGTTATACTCTGGCCATTGTGGAACTGGTATTTGGGCTCAGCAGCGTTATTATCAGGATCAATTAACATCCAGTCTCTAATGACCTGAACCCATTCAAACGCTGTGCTGTCTTGTATGGGTTGAATCGTTGATGTTATGTTTAAGGCTGGCATCGTTTGTGGTGTGAAACGATCAATAACGTGACGAAGCTTAGGTGATTTATCTTGGTAAATCGCTAAAAATGATTTCGTGCGCAGTGAGCCTGAAATCAGATCATTGAATGTTGATCTGAAACGTCGATCACCCTCATCTTTTTTTGCCGGATGTTGTGGCCGTGCTGAGCCTTTTTCATGGCTGGCATTCGATTTTTGCAGGATCTTATTTGTCTCATAGAAAGCATCATGCTCAAACGGTTTGTAGAGCATGACACGATCATATTCCATGCCTTTAGCTTGTTGAAAAGATAAGACCGTCGGCTCGTAATCGGGTTCACCTTGGGCACCTGGCACTGTAAATTTTTTTCTTGCCTCTTCTATTAAATGCGCATGCGTAATGATGACATGTTCTGTGGAGTTAAAGTTAAACAGCTCCCGGACTTGAGTATCGCGTGTATTGTTGTCGAGCCAGGAGACCCCTTGCAACGTATCATCTTCTGCCGCTTGTGCCGGCTCAGCTGACGTTAAAGACGTGTTTTCGTATTGATCGGTTGTTCCACAAGTGACCGCATATTTTAACGCAACGACTTGATCAGTCCAGGCAGTGATTTCTGGATGACATCGACAATTACCCTCTAAGCGTATATCTAAAGCTTCATGCCCAGTATCATCGCGCACCATTTGAAAAATGTGCTTACGCTCGGATGAATACATGTCGGATATTTGATGGCTATCAAAATTAAATACAACGGCGTATTGCTTTGATGTGTATTTGGCATGCTGATAAATAGTTTGAATTTGTTGTGATGTGAAATCTTGTGATTCGTCAACCAACACCAACTTGTTGTCGATGGTTTTTTCAAAGGAAGACATAGGATGTTGATAAAACGCAGGGTGTAGTGTCTGAGTCGCCTCTAAGTGGCCAAGCCAACTGCTGTAGGCTTCGAAGAGTATTTTTTTAGCACCAGCCTCATGGAACAACACATCACGGTCAGAAATCTGTTCTGGATCACGCCCAGAAAATAACTTAAACGTTTGTTTGACTAATTCTAAATCGCTTTCTTTTAAACTAAATGGCCTAGTGGAAGGCGGTGTATTTTTAGACTTTTTGGATGAATGTCTGTTGTCTACTTGCGCTGCACGCGTGCATTGGCTTAAGTAAATGTGTTTAAACCAATGATTCAATGCCTCGTCACCAACGCGTGTGAGATGAGGTGCGAGTGTGCTGATGTAGTCATCGTACGTGATGAATTGAACATGGTCTGCATGTGGATTGCCTTCTTCACGCCATGTGTCAGTTAATTTTTTTGTGAGAAGACGTGATGGGGTGATACAGAAAATTTGGCGAGTGGGATCCTCCCTCAACGCCTCTTTGATACTGGCCATCATGACCAACGTTTTTCCTGTCCCTGCAGCACCACTGATAACCGCTGAAGTCAGGGCCGATTTAGGATTGAACACCGCGTCTTGTTGGGTTTCGGTCAGTGAAATCCAGTCTTGATGGTGAATGGTTTCAGCACGAATACGTGGAGCATTACGTGTTAACAAGGGATCGGTAGCCACTGCCTCTACAGACAACAATTTGTGCGCATGTTCCATGTCCTCGTGATACGTTTGATTGTATTCGCACACGGCTTTTGAATCACGGGTGTAGGGACAGGTTTTATAATCATGGCGCATAAAGCCATGAATGACGGCACAACGCCGGTTGTTGATTATTTTTGTGGATAAAATCAAACGGTTTTTTTTATTAACCCGTAACGTGTAGACATCACCTAAGCCAACCAGTTTTTTTAAATGAGCGCTTTGGTAATGATTATTAACCAGTGCTTGCAAGGTCTCATCAATACCACTCACGTCGGCCGCACTTAACTCACGTCCTTTTGAATCTTGATAAACGTGCTGTTTATTGAGTACACAGCTATCCCAATATTTATAAGGTTGTGTGTTCGTTAAGGGGGCAGTAGCGAGCGTTGTAAATAACAAATCTTTGGACATGATGATAAATCCGAGGCTAAAATGATAATTTTTTTGATCTTACCATGTATCGTATTTATAGTACATGGAGATTGTTTTTTATGCTACTTATTACTTGGGTCGGGTATAAATATAACAAAGCGCTGAATCCCAGGAGCATTCAATGCGAATGGCCGTCTTAAAAACAAGGCGCTTCAATGTACCCATGGGGCGCAGCGATAACACGGTGTGGATACTCGGTGTGTTTTCGATAATTAGTCCTAATTCATTGACTAATGATTGGGTAAAACAGGTTGAATTGATGAAAGCAACTGTTGCCGTTGCAAAAGAAATGTCGAGAAAACTCCCAGACAAAAAGTGTATTTTTCGTGTTTCGTGAAAGAAATCGGGAAGCTCGGATCGAAGGCGCTTTGCAGCCGCGAGTGCACTGTCATGTAGTTTGGGTAAAAGCTCTATGCCATAGGCTTCTTTAACCAACGAATTCAAAAACAATTGTATTACAACTTGTCCTTTGCCTGAGCCTAGATCAACAAAAACATCCTGCTCCGTGAGTGTAATTGAAGAGATTAATTTATTAATACTCGGATAAAGAATTTCACCATAAGTTTCACCAATAAGGTTTTGGGATAAAGTCACTGTGCCTTGTTTGGGTGGTTCATCCGAATATAGGATAGTTAAATAGTGTTGGCATAGTGCATCAACTTCAGTAATACTTACTGGCAAAAAACATTGGTTAAGCCGCATGCAAAACACCCAATTGAATAGTCTAAAATCATTTTTATTGTCGCATGGAAATCAATGGCCTTCAACTTGCCTAACCCCACAACAATTTAACACATTACGAACTAAACGTTTATTTTCCGATAATCTTCTGGTTTTTTTAATGCAATACATTGGATTAAAATTAAGCATATTCGTCATCACTCCATCGCCACTATGGCTTGCAACCGGATCTGCTTGCGCATACCTGTTTTTACGAGGCCCCACTGTCTTACCGGGAATTTGGTTAGGCAGTTTGTTCGGGTTTTATTTTGACAAAATGGGTCTGAGATTAATGTTTGAGTGCGCTACCATACTCACTGTTCAACCCTTATTACTGTTGCAGTTTAGCTATCGTTATCTGAGCCCGACGCTTATTTTTACCCATCAACGAATGTTCGTGAAATACATCCTGTTCACTGCCCTGCTAACAGCCATGACCAGTTTAATGTTTGTGGAGATATGCTATCCAGCACTGCCTCACAACGAGTCCTTTTTTCAATATTGGGTGAACTGGTGGCTTGCCAATTTGAATGCGATTATCATTTTTTCTTGCGCGATGATCACTTGGGATGCCTATGCTTCGAGCGCTCAGAGCATAAAACAATGGCGAACCATCTGCATGATATTTACAACGTTATCGGTGTTGATTATAGCCCTTGCCTTTAGTCATACACTCATATCATCAACCTGCCTGGCTTTCTCCATCCTTCTGATGACTGTATTGATTAGCGCGCGCTTTGGTTGGTGCGGTGCTATCGCCGCTGCATTTTTATCAGCAATATCACTCAGCTTTGCAGGACTGTTAGACGCACCGGTATTTGCCACCTACACAGCTGCGATGTCATTGTTTTTGGTACAACTATTTTTGTTTCTAATTACGATTATTGGCTTAAGTATTGCAATTGGGGGAATTAGACAGTGCGCAAAAACAATGACTACAACACTCCCAACTATATCAATACAATAATGCCAACCCAGCAAAACACATGACGCTATTAACAATACATTAATGGGTAGTAGCGCCAGGAATACAACACGCCATTCCCGCACTAAATACAGACAAAGCCAAGCCCAAATCACATGAAAAGAAGGCAGGGCAATCATGCCACCATCCATGGTGGATGGTTGAATATAATGATGGATTTGAAAAAACTTAAGATAAGTTGCACGCTGCGCCTCGCTAAAATATTCGCTGTTAATGACACTGGCAGGTGCTGTTGTGGGGAAAAAATAATAAAACGTAAATCCGATTAATGCGGTTGTGATTAAAAGAAAATAATATTCACGTATTAAATCAGTGCGACCGGCTAGAATGACAATCAGAGGGATATAACACAACTGATAGTTGATCGAGCTATAAACAACGTCCAACACTGTTTTCAATAATGGTTTTGCATGGATCCAAGTGAGCAGTGCATTGGTATCAATATTAAGGAACGATTCAAATGCCAAGATATGCTGATCAATGGTGGGAAATGGGGTGTATTGTGCGGCAGTGGTTGCCAAACAGACCGACGTCATGACTAAAAAAAAATAAATCACTTCTTTAACGATTTGAGTTATTTTTCCATCACGACCTTGCAGTATAAAGAATCCTGCATAGAGGAGAGATAAAGTACTTCCCGTTAAAAAACAGTCCGGAGGTGTATAAAAATTACCTGGATACTGATAATAAAAATGGTTAACCGCAAGGGCAATCAGCGATAGCAAAACAATCACAATGGCTTGATATACAAAGGCTGTTGTTCTGGTTAAGTAAAGTATTCTTGAACTATTTGATGCTTCCTGCTCAGACAGAATTTGTTCTGCAAACATGAGGGGCTCATGAGAATTAAGACGTTACAACCAATATTATCATTTTTATTGATTTTATACACGTTACCTGGGGCTCTCATCAGGGCTACCGCACGTGTGCTTAAATACCAAGCAACAACCAATTGATTTACAAAAATAACTGCTAACCCACTCGGGCAAGGGCACGCTCACGGGCGCGGGCACGTAATAGGGGTCGGAATGACCATATGGCCACCCCGCCCTCCACACCGGACATACGGTTCTCCCGTATCCGGCGTTCCAGTCGGTAGTTTCCTCATCGGGATCGGCTCGCTAACTCAGCATGGGCTTCTTTCATTGTGAAAAGCCCACGCGTTGCGAAGTAGGAATTTCGCCATTGCATATGATCTTTAAGGCACCGTCCCATACCTGGACGTTTATCTTGCTTGCGCAGTATCGCTCTGAGCCGTCGTCGCACGAATCCGTCAACCGTTTGGAAGGTCTGTTTGTGAGCATGCTTGAAGTAACCAAACCAACCTCTTAGTGTTGGGTTTAGACTTTCAATCACCTGTTCTATTGATTGCCCACATGTGCGCTTTGTCCGTCTCCGGATTGTATCACGCATCTTCTTCATACTGGTTTTCCGAACCGTTCGTTTTCCGCACTCAAACCGATACCCAAGGAACTCAAAACCCTCTCCTTCGATGGTGCAATTACCCATGCGCGTCTTATCTGGATGCAACACTAGACCATTTTCTTCCATCCACTGTTTTATTTCCAAGAGAGCTCTGTTAGCCTCTTCTTCTGTATTACACAATGTAACAAAATCATCGGCATAACGTACCATTCGATAACCTTTACTGGTCATCAATACATCCAGATCGTGTAGATATATATTGGCTAGCAGAGGACTTAATACCGCTCCAGCTGGCGTCCCCTTATCCGGTGTCCATGATTTGCAATCCTCCATGATTGCCTGATCCAGAAACGCTTGCACCAAGTTAAGTATCTTCCCATCCGCAATTCGCTTCCGCACCCGTTCCATCAGCTTGTCTTTGGGAATACTATCAAAGTACTTTTGTATATCGGCGTCAACAACCCATACAGACCCACCTTCAAGTAACTGAACTACCTCTCTGAGCGCATCTTTCGCACCAATCCCCGGGCGAAATCCGTAGCTCATTGGTAGAAACTCTTTCTCAAAGATCGGCTCTAACGTCATCTTAACCGCTGCCTGAACAATGCGATCTTTCACACACGGAATTCCCAGTGGTCTCTGCGTGCCATCTCCTTTCGGTATGTACACGCGTCTCACTGCTTCTGGCTTGTAGCTGCCATTCTCGAGTGCTTCTGCCAATTCATTCAGGCATTTGTCCTTCATCCCTTTAAACCGCTCAATGGTAACGCCATCAACACCGCCAGCACCCTTATTCTTGCTTACTAACTCCCAAGCTCGCTCCAGAGTGCCGCTACGCCTTACCTTATCACATAAGCTAAACCATGTTCCTCCTTTGACCCCACTTATCAGGGCCGCCAACATGCGCTCGGTCCATACCACGGTTTCAACCTTGCCTCTCATAAAGAGAGTCTTAGTCTCTGATTCTTGTTTAGCTTTTAGCACTTACGAATCTCCATTTATTGGTACCTTAGTATCGATTTCACACATCCACCTTCCTACACCACTTTCCTAGCCCCGGTTTATTGCCGGGAGTCTTAGAGTTCTTCCGAGATATCTGCGTATCTCACCGTTCTGTGGCTCGCCACTCCCAGTGAACTCAGTCAGTACTATTGGTGCGCTGACTCCTGCCTCACGTTCACAGCGCGGACAGGTATCCCCGCTTACATACGTAACACCTTCCCATCGTTCAGTCCTCAACCACATCACGTGTCTCATCATCGCTTTAACCGCCACCTTAGCGTGATGAGTGTTTTCCAGACTTCGCCATTACATTGCAGGCTCGTCAACCCCGTGCAGCCGAAACAGGTTCCTCATCGTATAGACCGATGGTTCACTTCCAGTTACTCCCCACCCTGCCTCATGGCAACGCAGTTTCTTTCAGTTTCAGAGTTTGTGACATACTCTGGAGCGGACTTGCACCACTCTGGTGTTACGCCCTCACGGGCGTACAATGAGCGCTACGCGAATCTATAAAATATAAAACCCGCGAAGCGTACATTTACGTGCCCGCGCCCGTGAGCGTGCCCCTGCCCGAGTAGTTTCTAAAAAAATCACAAAAATATTAAATTGTACTTGACATGATTTTTAACGATTTGTCCGTTATTAACAACAAATTCAAAGGCAAATAAAGCGGGCTCATTCGCAATTAATGTGGGTCGACTTTATGTTGGTAGCAATTAAAGTGGGCCAAGAATGAATTTCATTCGCAATTAATTTGGGCCAGTTTTATGCGCTGATTGCGAGCCGAGGTGTTTATGAAAGCGGGCCGTTACAGATAGAACAGTTGCGCAATACAGCAACTTCATCTAATGTAGGAAGATTATTGTAAAACAGGAATGCTGGTTATGTTAATGCGGTTGATGTCTCTCATTTTTTTAATACTGTCACTAACAAACTGCACCCGCTCGCATGAAGGTTCCATGGCCCCCCCAATGCGTGCTTCCAAGCTATTTACACGTGTGGCGGTGAACGGCAACATCGATGTGACACTATCGACCGGTTCAAAACCCCGCGTACTACTGCATGGCGATCTTCGCAGCATGCCGGACGTTAAAATAGTCTCAAAAAATGGCACTTTATATGTCATTTTAGGCAAAGGTTATCCACGCTTTGGTCGCGTACGAGCTGAAATACGAACGGGCCACCTTACGTCCTTTGAGTACCATGGTAGCGGAAAAGTGACTGCAAATAACCTGCAATCCGGTATGCTTGACCTCAAAATCGACAACAAGGGTCCTACTACAATCAATGGGAAAATAGCGTTGCGACGACTCCTGATCGCGGGCTCAGGCGATACCCAAATTAGTGGCATTACAGGCCATATGTGTCAAATCCAACTAACCGGCACACCAAAAGTCAGACTGGCTGGGGTTATTGATATCACGTCATTGAAGATGGCGGGTGACAGTCAGATAAGCTTATATTGGATAAAAAGTAATGTGCTAAAAATACGTGCAAAAGACAAAGCCTTCATTCAAATGGCTGGTGTGGTAGAAACGCTTGACCTTATATTAAAAGATAAAGCCCACTTTAACGGGCGTTATCTGCGTGGCAAAGATGTGTTTGTCAAAACATTTGACCAATCAGTGGCTGATATTTGCGTTATCAACACCCAACATACCCTCGCCAGTGGCGCCAGCAACATCTACTTTCATAACCTCCCCAAGATGAAAGCCGATTTTATGGCCCGAAACGGTTCAGTCTTGGACATGCGCGAATGGGAAACACCCAACCTGAAGGAATATACTCGTTATAATCGTTGATTAATGCATGTAACAATAGCGTCAATATCACCATCCAACGGCAGAACATGCGCTGAATTCTCTAGCCAGTGGATGGTCACATTGGGCGCATTTTTAAAATGCGCTGCCACGGCAGGCGAATCAACAACCTCATCAAAACGTCCCAGAAACAGTTCAGTTGGGCACTGGGGCGGTACAAATTTATAGCTATTAATTAAGGTTAATATTTCAATAATGGTTGTGATAGGCAACTGACGATAGGTCAGTTCAGAGTAAAGGTTGGTATGTAGATTGCCTCCACGATTATGTAACAATCTAAAACCCAGGGAGTGCAGCGCACGGGCACAAAACAGGGTTACCGGCACACTTCGCTGCATGAATAGCGCAGGAGCCAGCAAAAAGAGTCGCCTCAACATAAAACGCTGGCTTAAATGGCACGCCAATAACCCACCGAGCGAGAAGCCCAAGACATCTACAGCCTGATATTCTTGCAGCAATTCGCTACAAGCCGCTTCAGCAGCAGATATCCAATCCCGCGCCCCTACCTTCGCAAATGCAGCAATGCTGTCTGAATGCCCAGGTAACACGGGACAAACCACAGCATCATACTGAGTGAGTTCGGGGATCATGATGCGAAAAACCGCAGGCGATGAAGAAAAACCATGCAACAGCAATAATGCACGCTCGCGACCCGGACCACGGATATCAATTGGTGCGAGCAAATTGGCTTGCGATGGCAGTAATGGCTTTACTTGCTTACCTTGCAATAAAAAACGAAAATCCTGAGTATTCACCAATGACCTGTCCTTTAGGGGGCAATACGGTATCTGCAATTATAGTGCACTCGACCAAAAATTACGATCCAACTGTAAGGCCAACTTAATGGCAGTGCAACTTAGGGTCTGTTGACATTAACAGGCTCTTCTACCGTCTTTGGTTGTCCACTTTGGGCGTTCATTGCCCGCTCCAGCTCATTCTGATACCTTTGATTCATTGGGTCCAAATTCTTTGCTTTTTGAAATGCGTCTACTGCATTTTTATATTGCTTTAAATTCACAAGCAGAGTACCCGTTCTATAAAAACCTGCCGCTTCAGTTTGCTGCTGCGTAATCACGGGCGCCGAACTTGTGGGAGCGTTAGTCTCAGCCAGAATGTCCGAGTTAGCCTCTATCTCTCTAGACGTGTAGCTTGTTGGCGCTATTGATGATTTAAAGAGACCATGACGATCTTTAGCTGAAGAACTTTCAGTTTTGATAGCGCTTTGTGGAACAAAAACGGGCGCTTTTGTGCTCAAAGATATGTCTTGATTTACTCCTGAACTATATTCGTCATCTTCGTAGAAAGCGAACACGTCCGCCTCACTGTTAGGCAATGAATATGCAGAATAATCAGCCAATGCGCACTCCAGTGCATAACACATCGCTTGTGGATAATTACTGGGGATAGAAAAAAGCCTAAATAACAAACCTAACTCATCAAGATACGAGACAAATTCCAGTTTATTTTCTAAGGTTAGATATTGTCGAATGACTTCAGATAAATGGTATACATTCAGCTCGGTTACCAGTTGATAATTGTTGATAGCAGTAATTGCATTGGTGATATCCTCTGTTGGCTGATAACCCAAAGTCATATAATAAACAGCATGAATGAGTTGTGTTGGATCATTTACAAAACAAAGTTGCGCGGGTTTTACAGTGCGGAGGGTTTGACTGGCAATATCTTTAGTCGCATGACCAGTCGGATCAAAAACATGCCCATGTTTATCTGCATACAACGATAAAATCGTAAATGCATTCATGTAAGAAGAATTTAATAATGTATTCGCAGGTAGCACATAACAAGACATTAATTTTTTATCTATGAGAGCAGTATAAAGACATGGATTAATATTTGAAGGATTAAAACCAAGCTCAATAAGTGATTGTAAACCGTCTTGTTTCACAACAATCTCAATAGATTGCGATTCACTGGCATACTGCGCATTCAATAGAGCTGTACCATAAACTAAATAATTGACAGAATCTTGATTAAATTTATTAAAAACCACCTCTGAGCCGGCTAATAACGATGGGGCAATGGACGGAATGTCTTTCAGTGCATCCAAATTATAATTCATTCCCCACCATGGAATGATAGTGTCCGCTTTTATTAATAAATCTATTTTCTCAACCAAATCTGGCTTGTCAACGAACTGTTTTCTTACGTTTAAAGCTTGATTTTTCCAGCCATAAAATAGGTTATAACGAACCAATGCTAAATGTGCTTCTGAATACTCTGGATGTCGTTCAACAAGAGCATATAAATTGTGCAATAGCTGAGTTGGATGGGATTCCAAAAACACTGCAAGCATAGATATAACAGGATTGTTTGGCCATATATTTCGCTTGGAAATAAGAATCCCTGCAAAATTATCTACTCCACCTTTTACAATATATCGACAATATGACTCACAAACTTCCTCTGAATTTGGGTAGGCTGCTAGTGCCTGAAGATAATATCCCATGGCTATAGAGTGCGACCTCAATTCATATGATTTTGCTAGTTTTAATAAAACGTATTTACGTTCATCCCAAGGTAAATCCAATGAGTCCAGTACCAGTAAAGTACTCTGTTGTGACTCAACATCATTTAAGGCTTCAAAGCATTCCAGTAACTTTGTATAAATTTCTTTATCACATTCCCCAGGGGAAATACGCTGATAAGTTTCAATCGCTTTTGTAAACATCTTAATTTTTATATAGCTATCTCCAAGTAAACACAACAGGTTTTTTAATGGAAATGACAGCATGGTTAAGGATGCTTCCAAACTACAGATTGTATTTAACTGCTCTCTGGTATCATTTTTTTCTGGCATACCAGCAAGCAGATCTCGTGCCAGTTGGTATTGTTGATTGTCTATGTGCTCAATAATACGAGTATCAAGAGGAATGCCTGGAAAAAATTCCTGTTTTATTTTCATAAAAATCACCTTTTAAAATATTCTTTTTTAAATTACCCGTATTGTATCAATGAAGAACATCATACAATAAACAAAGCCATGCAGTCAATTATTTAATCATTTTATTTGGGCGAGCCATATGCGTGTTTTTGCATATGGCTTTGTCCAAACTCCACATCTTCCAAATCCTTCATGGGATTATAATGAAAAGAATGCTGATTATTATTATCCTTGTGAACAAGTCGTGGAAGCGGGGATTTATCTGGCGAAACGATGGCTGGAGCCTTAGTTTTCAATGGCTTGTTAGCAATATTCTGATGTGTCCTTGAAGCTGACGGCTGCGATTCAAAAGGCTTAATGATCCTGATAGATAAATCAAAGGTTACATGAGTTAAGCCTTCAATTTTTGTCCATATTTTTTCACACGGTATTCCATGAACTACGCCTGCTTCAATCAACCACATCAATCCATACAGTTTCATCGCGAATACTTTTTCAGATTCTTTTGAGTCAATCGAATTTAAATCACTGCTTAACAGCTCTTCAATGACTCGCGCTTTTATCCACATGCCCAGCTTCTCAAAAAAGCTGGAAATATCTTGAGCAGTGGGATTTTTGTTCATTAGACTGTTTAAGGTTGCCGTCACTTGTTTATCGACCAAGATACCGGAAAGGGTCATTAACCCTATTGTGTGAAGTGTATTTTGTATGGATTTAATACACGGATCGGTCGCCATGAAACAACCAAAAAGATCACTAATTGTCTTGTTATTCTCGATAGTATCGACAGATTTCCCTTCAATCATCGAAAAAAATTCACCGAATATTCTGGCTTGATTATCTATATTTATTTCGCGATCGACTTCTTTTAAGGCAACAAACTTATCATCAATACTTTTAGCCTTAATAGCTGCTATAAATTGCGTGAAACCCTTCAATAACCCATCTGAAGGCTTATTGTTTTCGGGCTCTTGAAATACTTGCATCTCAGTGATCAGTCTCATAACTGAAACAGTATCCGTAATATCTTTAACCGTATACAAACTCTCTGCGATACGAGCCAGCATGGCATCTATAAGAGGAGTATCAATAGGTTGCTCCATGAAAGCCGCTATTAAACTTAAATCACAGAAAAAATCAACTATGTGTTTCCCCTCGGCATCACGATATAAACTCATCCAACGCTCAATCAGAACATTGATTTGTTTGCTGTTCAGAGCCCCTTGGATGCACCCCTTTTTCGCCATTAATCCTAAAGCGAAAAATGTATCACCAATGTCCTGTGCAGTAGATGGAACATGGACTAGCTGATCCAGTACACCTGTCATGTCTTGACTCATCACCGATCCATGCATCAGTTGCGTCTCAACCATCAATCCCATTCCATATAATATATCAACCCCAAAATTATGGTTCTCATTTTTTATATTTAAAGCGCAATTCATATACACTCTAATCACGTCAAAAAAATGGGTTGGCAAAACAATTGAATATTTCATGTGCGAATTTTTCTTGAAAACCAATCCGAGTTTTAAAATGAATCTCGCAGCAAGATCAATGGTGACAACAGGATTCAAAAACGCCTGATATTTTAAGCTTATTTCAGTAAAATCACGAATAATGCTCTTGATTTCGTTTGCGGAAAATGTCTGCTCATTATTTTGTATAGCTTTAACTTGTTGTAGAAGCTTTTTTAATTCATCAAAAACAAACTCTTGCATTAAGTTTATTCCGCCAAATCCAGGAGTCTTGACTCGCTCTATTTTTGACAAATAAGTCTCTTCATTTTCATACGATAAATCCTCGCTAATTGTCCGAAGATTATTTCTTCTGTGTGGTGGACTATCGACAAATTTATTTGTATATTTTTTACTAAAACCATCTAAATGTATTGCATAATCAATAATGGATTTCAAACAAGGATCATTGCCCAGGGTTTCAGCATCACCCACAATGATCAGTTTTTGTTTTGCGCGGGTCATGGCCACATTTAAACGCCGCTGATCATTTAAAAAACCAATGGCGTGATTGTTATTTGAGCGCACGCAACTTAAAATAATAAAGTCGCATTCTGTTCCTTGAAAAGCATCGACGGTATCCACAATGATGTTGAGTGCTGAAAATACTTTATTTGAAATTAATTTTTTTTGTTCCGCATAAAAAGTAATGATTCCAATTGAGCAATTTGAACCATATTGCACGCGCAATCTTTCCGCAAAAAATACAGCTAACTTTGCTTCGGCCTCATTGAAGTAAGGATTCTCGCTTAAGCTGGACGCTTTGATGTGATAAAACACAAAAGGAATGTGATCTAGCTCTTCAATATCTTTTACTGATTTATATGCAGCAGTTCCCTCTCCTGTCTTTAATTGGCCAGAATAAAACTGATTGGATGACCACAGACAAATGGCAGGATGCATGCGATATTGTCTCGTCAACATAAAATGAGGTGAACGATTTTGCTCCATCAATCGTTCCATAATTGACCAATCATAATGCTTTGCAATCGCAAGCTGAGATAGCACGATAGGAGCCAATTGTTTTGGGTCTCCCACTAACAATGCTTTGGTGGGTTTATATTGAAAAGCAATTAAGGTCTCTGCTTCTGTAGCTTGGCTTGCTTCATCAATAATCAGGGTCTCCACGGTCCCAACTTGATTGAGTAGTCGCTCTCGTCCTAATACCGTCAGGGTAGAGAATAGAATAATATTGCTCTGTTGCAACAGCTTCCTCTCAACCTCATCACCGTCTAAATTTTTCAGAATAGTATAATTTTTAACAGACTGACTATTAGCCGCCTGAAATGCCTGACTGTCATTTACTGTGTCAGAGTCGATAATTTTCTTCCAACAATCAAGAAACCCGCGATCCAGTGTTTTCTGGATAAAATCTGAAGTATTGAATTTGATTGAAATTTCATTGAGATGCGATCGTATCTCCGTTCTCTTGTCAATGAGTAATTGAGGCGCGTATTCTTGTGCTTGTAATAATTCCGTGCTGATTCGATTCAGTATATAAAATGAACGTAGCAATCTTTTATACCAAACATGAAAAAAAATGGGTGCTAATGATTCACTCGCTTTTTCTTCCGCACAAATTAACAGAATTCGAGAAGGATCTTTTTGATATACTTTGCCTGCTAATAGTTGAACAGATTTATTCGCTGAAGCAGTCACGATCACCCGTTTTTTCTGCTTTCTCAACGATTCCACAATAGACACAATGGTCGTAGATTTCCCGGTACCAGGCGGACCCTGGAGTAACGTCAAACCCTGACTTTGGTGTTTTATAAAAAAATTGGCGACTCTCTGTTGCTCGGCATTTAAGTTATTGTCTTCACGATAATTTAATGAGTAAACGTTGCTGGTTAAACCAAACGACTTTCCATTAATTATTGACTGAATGCAAGGCCCACCATCGGCTTGAATGCATGCCGAATACATCCGACTTAGTCTGTTTAACGGCGCTAACACCGTAACCTGCCAGTCAAAAGGATCAGCAAACAAGGTGGTGTTTTGTTTATAAAAAGATGAAGATACATGCACTTGCACAGTCAATGATTTTTTCTCAACATATTTTACGACTAACGCTAAAAACTCACACGTTAATGACTGATGAGTGAGAAGAACAACGCTATCACCCATAAAGGTCTCGTTGAAAGATTCATCACTATGTAAGCCTAAAGTAAATAATGTCCCTGAATTTTCAGTACTATACTTTACGGCCTCTTTGGTGCAGCTTATGATTCGATACTTGTGCGCCGCAAGGGTATCGTTTTTAAAACATTCATAACCATGCTGAATTTGCGCCCGACTCTCCTCAATAATCATGGGCAAAAATTGCTCATAATAGCTTTGGGTCGACCAATGTTTGATTGGAAAAGGGGCAATATTGACATCCTCTGCAAAGGGTTCACAACGAACCCTATCCGCAGACGATGTAACCACCAGCATTCGTAGAATTTGGTCGATATATTGCTTAGGTTTAGGTTTTGATTCTTTATTTCTAGTTGTATGAGGCATAGTTTTCTACTTTTTTAATAAATGTCAACAGACCCTAAGGACCTGAGTCTTTTTTCATGTTCTCTTGTCCAAGCCCCAAATCAGAGCTCGACAAGGCTTTTGAAACAAAAAACCCACATTTTCCTGTTACAAAATGAGTTTTGTTTAATTTATCCTCTGCTAAATCAAGATTATCTTTATAGTTTTTTACATCAGGTTTTAGATTAGCCGCATGTTTAAAATCATTAACTGCTGATCTAATTCGAGTGAAATCATTGGCTGCTGGTTGCTGCTTATGAGATAACATATAAGCAACACCTCGCTGATTATATACAGCCGCATCCTCGGTCAAAGCTAATAAAGCACTGAAATCATGAATCGCAGCGTCATAATTTTGTTGGGCAAAATAAGACTTGCCTCTCCAGAAAAGAGATTCTGTATCGTTTGGAGATAAATTTAACGCCGTTGTGAATATATTAATCGCTTGCACATAATTTTTTGCTTCATATTCCACCATTCCCCTTTTCTGATGACATTGTGTTTCATGGGCCAATATAGCGTTTTTTTGCTGAGGCTTGGCAACGAGCATCTTCAGCAGGAATAAACCTTCCTCTTCTGTAGAATAGTTAATATGAAACATTTTTTTCAGCAGATCATATTTAAGTAGCTCCTTAAAAAATTTGCCCTCGTTCAGGGTTGCCAAATATTTTCGCGCAACTATCTTTAGATGCTCATTATTTGCGTTAAAATCGGGTTGCCAATGTGTCATCGCGTCATTGAGATTCTCATCCGGTGTAAATCCAGAAAGAATATAGCTGATTGCGCGTAATACCATGGCTGGATCTTCTTCGCAACAAATCATTGCAGGTCTACTGGTTCGCAATGTGCGCGTATTATAGTCCTGAAGGCCTTTGCCAGTGGGATCAAATAATTTTTTATTTTTGTCGATATATAAACTGGTTATTGTAAAATCCGGATAAAATTTCTTATTTTCCTGAGCATACATATTCACGAAAACATTATTTATTTTTGTAGTATAAAGATTCGATTTGGTTTTACATACTTCAAACCCCATCTGATTAATTATAGAGCTATCAACTGCCATGGTTACGATATCCACGTCCTGATTTGGATTTAATGGCACTTGATCAATAATATTATGAACTGTTTTGCCCGCAATATAATATTCATTTGATATTTCACTTATTGCATCAACAGCGAGCTGTACTGTGAACAGCTTAGAGTAATTAACATCCATATCGTGTATTTTAATATCTTGTAAGTCAGGTTTTGCATCAACATCTATGTCCCAGCGCCCCTTAACAATTTGATTATTGGTGAGCATTTGAATTTTGTTAATTAATGGACGTTGTCCATGAAACGTCTGCATATATAGTTTTTGATACTCAGCTGCTTTCTGGCCATCGCAATCTGCAACGTGCTGATTAAGATTTGCGATGTCTAATAGAACAGATTCGTTGGTCATCCAGCCTGGGATTGTTAGCAGCATTTCTAATGCTAAATCATAACGTTGCATACTCATATAACAACGGGATAGTGCCGATGTTGCATCCCTATTGGACGTCCAATCTTTAGTGTCCCAATTGATCATGTTCTGATACGTTTCAATTGCGCGATCATTCTGGTTTATTTTCTGATAACGCAGGCCAAGTTTCAATTCTTTATCATTTCCATCAATACGGTTAAGCAGCATCGTAGCTGTGGTGTAATACTGTTTTAATTGAAATAAACGTGCCAAACTTTTTAGCATTTCAGGGCTAGATTGCGCATTTGGATCGCACTCAAGACATTCGATAGCCACATCATATTCACCTAATGCTTCCCAACAACGAGCCATGCTCAACAAAACGTTTTGATCCAATTGCCAATTTTCAATTAATTCGTACGTTGACAGCGCCAAACGATGATCACCCTTGTGTTCATGGCAAGTAGCCAGAGACAGAATAACTCCAGGTTGTTTTTTCCAATCGGTTATTTTGTGGAAGCTTTCAATAGCAAGACTATGTTTATTGTTTTTTAGATAACAAAGACCTATTTTGTAGCAAATTTCATTGTCCTGTTCCCATTTTAAATATGTTTTATAAGTATCAAGTGCATCAACATGACGATTCAGATTTTCATGGCATTTTGCCAAACCCATAATCGCAGTTTTATTCTGTTTATCCTGTTCCAAGACCTTCTTATATGCAAAACAAGCCCTTTCTGATTTCCCAGTGGCTAATAAACAGGGAGCCATTATGGATGAGGCCATCGTGTTTTCTCTCCAGCCCTTTATCTTTTCCACTGTACTCATTGCTAAATCATAATCACCATTTGCTTCATAGCAACGGCCTAAATTCAACCGTATCTTAATATCGTAGTCTTTTAGTGGTATTTCTTTATACGTCTGAATAGCCAACGAATACTGATGTTGATCTTGATAACAGCGTGCTAGTCCTTGTAAAACATTTTTAGTGATATCAGGGCTGAGTTCATGTTTAAGAATGTTCTGAAACGCTTTGATCGCCTCATCAACTCTCCCCCCCATGTGCAAATTAATAGCTATACCCAGTGATACTTTCATATTATCATTACCGGCGTTGCTAATACGCCTATAGGTGCTCACCGCCTCATCAAATTGTTTATTTTTACCATAACAATCCGCTAGAACAAATAATGACGTGTCATCCACTTCTTGAAGAGATAAAATAGAACTTAGGGCTTCCGGATAACGCCCCAATCGTACCAAGCATTGTGCATGGGTCAAAAACCATTTGTAACCTTTGTCTGCTCGGCTAAAGTTTTCCAGAATATTTAATGCTTCAGCAAATTTTTTGCTCCGCATGGCATCCCAAATTTTATCGAACCTGTCTTTTTGAGCCATTTCTGCCGAGCTCTTCCTCCCATAGTGATCTGCAGATGAAGATGCGAGCTTTCGTTTACCATTTGAATTACGACTGTTATCAAACTCAGACTCTGATTGAGTTTGTTGGCCTGTTTTCTCAGTGGTGGTGTCGTTATAAGCATTTTTTGCGATGTTAGTGTGCAATTCAATTTTATTATGCATTATATTTTACCTTTGTTGAATGCAACTAAATGCTCTCTGTTGCAATAAAGTATTTACAATGTGTGCATTATACACCCACAGAGAAGAGAAGTCACGCTTATCTATACAATAGGGGGCTGTTGACATTTGCTCTGTCGAAGCGGGATGTCGAGATCTGAAATGTCAACAGACCCTACCGAATAGAGATCGTATTTATCTTTCTAATGTAATATAGCCCGACGTTGGCATCTTGGAATTTGACTCGCTGCCGTTGCGACCAGGATGAGGCGTGTAAAAACTATTGGCATGAAAACCCGCCGTAGTCGCTACCGGTGCAAAACGTGAAGTCCGACGTGATGCATTGTCTATAGATGCCATATTCGAGCTGGTTGAATATTGCTCAACATTAGACTGAGCCACAGGAGCAAAACGCGACGTTCGTGATTTTTTATTTTCTCCAGAAAAATCGTTTTGGCAGGAGAAATAAATCGAGGTGTCATATGGATATGCGCCGGTTATCGAATCTCCACGATACGTATCGTCTATACATGGAATCGGTGGAGCATAGCCTTGTGGATAATAATTCTGTGGATATAGATCAATCGTCTCTTGATTCCATACGCGTTTCCCATTGGATTTGTTTGGATTAAGCAGCTGCATTAACTCGGTTAATGCCGTTTGATCTGTCAAAGCGCTCGAGTTTACCATGCCAAATATTTTTTCAAGCAATCCATAGTGTTGTAGACTCCTTAGGATGCTTTCTTTATGGACACTTTTTAGCTGCTTCTTTAAAATGGCCATAAAATGCGACCGATGTTCTTCAAAATCTACATCACAAGTCCATGCTTTCATTGCTAAATCAAGATCATCTGTAGGTCTATATCCTTTAGCTAAATATTTCATCGCTCGTAATATACGTGTCGGATCGTCTGTAAAACAAGTGGCAGGCTCCAGTACTGTACGTAAAACTTTATTGTCCAGATCCTGAATACCTGTTCCCGTTGGATCAAAAATAGTCCCGGTTGCATCACAAAATAAACATGCAACGGTAAAGTCACGCGATAATGCATTGTGTTGAATAAATCCCACGTCATTTGATATTGGCGCAGCATATAAATCAATTGAATATCCTTCCCGACTAGAAACATATAAGCGTGGAACATATTGACTTTTTGTAAACCCTGCTTTTGTAATGTCACTCGAAGGATCTTGAGCAATTACAAAATCAAGATCTTGACTGGGATCAATGACCAATTCCAATTTGGATTTTTGATGAGTATACAACGTTGAAACCATACTACCAACCAGCAGACAAGGTTCCTTCAGTACTGACGAGACGGATTGAAAAACAGACTGAACAACGGCAGGTAAATTGACTTGAATCGTCTCTTGAACAAGAGAATAATCCATCCCCCAAATCGGTATAATATCTTTTGCCTGCATTAATCGTGTTATTTTTTCAGATAACACATGATGATATTCAAATTGCTGATTACAAAGGACTTGATGCTGACAAGCTGCTTCTATATCACCGTAAAACAAATGATGTTGTATGATGGCTAAATAAGCATCATCACAATAAGGGAATTTTTTTATAGTGGCCTGCAATGTGTTGAGGGCTATTTCTCGTTGCCCCTGCTCTTGCTCAAGTTTTGCTTTGAAAAGATAGAGTTTAGTGGAGTATGGCCATTTTAATAACTGTTCATTTACAAAATCCAGTGAGTCTTGTGACATGCAGCATTGTTCAGATATTTCAATATCATTCGGAAATTGACGCATTATCTCTGCTTTTGTTTCGCTGAGTAAGCGATAGTTATGAGTCATATGATAAATATGTTGTAGTTGCAGTAAAGCTTTTCTATCATATTGCCAGTCTTTTATTTTTTTGCATGCGGTAATTGCCCTATCATATTTCCCCATAGCTCCATAATAAAGAGACATCCCTAGCAAATGCTGGGTAGCTGAATCAGACTGAGAAAGTTTAGACATCATTAAATCATATCCAGCCATCTGCTTATGTTTTCGGTAACAAATGAACAATGATTCCTGCGCTACTCTATTCTCAAACCGGTTCACGATTGCTTCAAATACAGCAATCGCCTCATCCAATTGCCCCATCTCCTCATAACAGTGTGCAATAGATAATAAAACCTTCTCATCTTCTTCATAATTTGAAACTAGCGTCAGTAAAGAAAGAGCATCCGCATATTTTCCCATGGCTCTATTAATACCTGACAATGCAATGATAGCGTCTCTACTTTTACTAAAATTTGGAATGTCCTGTATTGTCTTAAATGCAGTTGCAAATAACCCCATTCTCTTATAGCAAGCAGACAGAATGAGATCTTTTTTTAAGATTTGCTTGTCAATTTCCGTATGCAGGCTTTGATAACACTCGATGGCTCTATCATATTCACCCATTGCTTCGTAACATCGCCCTATTTCATTTATATACTTGAAACCCTGAATAACGTTGGAGTTATCGAAAAGTAACTGTAGCGCTTTTTCATATTGCCCCATATTGCGATAACACCCAGCACGTGCCAGTACAGCACTTTTATTGCCCGATAAACAAGTTGAGTCAAGATACTCCATGGCTTGTTCATATTTTTGCATGTCCATATAGCATATGCCTAAAAATAAACATGTCTCTTCCTTGCTGGCATAGTTCGGAATGGTTTTTACCAGATTAATTGCATTAGAGTGTTGTTTGGTGCTCTGATAACAACGAGCAAATGCAATAATAGCAACCGGATCATGAGGTGAAAGCTTCATAATGCGCTCATGGAGTTCAATTGCGGTCTTATGTTTCCCTAACGATTCATTAGCACGAGCGATTACTAGTAGTATCACGGGATCCTGATGGTAGTTTTCACACGTTTCAAGTATGGCAATTGACTGCACAAAATTATCCAGTGCAAAATAACAGCGAGCCAGTACCAAGAGCACTTGATTACTCCTACCTAAACTCAAAATGGACTGGAGTCCTTCTATCGCATGCTCGTATTCACCTAATATTTCTCTGTTAATTGCAATATGTAATAAAATGGTAAGATCTTTTTGAAACCCAGGTATTCTTTCCAACTCGGCAATCTCACGTCGAAAATCTTTCTTTTTACCATAACAGCGAGCAATCAATTGTTGCTTATTATCTTCATCAAGACTATCAGGAAGACTATAAAATACCTCAAGCGCGTTATCATATTGTCCAAGGCTTTCATAACATAACCCCTTATCAATCAATGCCTGCTCATCCGAAAGCAACTCAAACTGTTTAATTGCTGCATCATATTGCTTCAATTCCACATAACATTTACCTATTGAGTACACTGCATTGCGATGGTGAGAATCTCGAGGATCAACTCGTTTGAAAAATGAAATGGCTTGTGTGTATTCTTGCTTTAATTGATAGCAATGACCTAAATAATAGCAACTCATATCATTTTTAGGCATATTTAAGAGTAAGGGGAGCGCCTTATCAACGTCATTTACATTACAATACGCAATGGCTAAGACATTCTGTATGTGTGGTTTTAGCTTGTTAACTGGAGTAAACGAACACGTTTCAATGACTTTGAGATCTTGCTTTAATTTTATATACAAATTTGTGATGTGTTCGATCGCATTAATATTACTCTGATAACCTTCTTCTCGCTTCCAAGTATCAATAGCACTCTGAAAATCGCCTGTTTCTTCATAACTACGAGCTAGATTGATTATTTTGGTTTTGTTCCAACCTGGGATCGCCAAAAAAGCCGGGATTGCCAAATCATATGCTTTATGCTGAACTAAACTGCGTGCTTCAAGCTCAGGAACTCGCATTTGTGTTTGTGGATGATGATAATCATGCATTGATTTTAACGTATCAAGGGCTTCCTGAAACATTCCCAACTTTTCATAACAATAACTGATGTGAAGTAATATCGGTTTCTTTCTCTCATTTGCAGAGATCTTCAAAAACCAAAACAGTGCATCCTTGTACTCTCTCTTTTTGTAATGCTTAAATCCCAAGTCTTGATGTGAGCGATTTATGAATTGGTTAGAAGTAGAATGCATATACAAATCCCATTTAAAGGTCATATTGATTTATTTATGCATTGTATCACAGTTTTCGAAAATAAAGGCAATTAAAAGGTCAACATGTAGGATTTTACTTCTGATCCAATTAGCCCATCAATTTATGTGGCATGCTTTCCACCCGTCCTGCCTGTGTAACCTGAACAAAATTCAGCTTGCGTTGCAGTTCGCTAATGGTGTCGGCGCCGGCGTAAGTGAGTCCAGATCGCAAACCGCCAACAATATCACCAATAATGGCGTCCTGGTTATCAGAATAAGGCACGTCGGTTGATACGCCTTCGGCGGTTTTCCATTCATGCATTTGACCGAGGAAACCTTCCTGCGCTTCGCGAGAAGCCATGCCGCGGTAGCGTTTCACCTGGGTACCGTCATCTTTGGTGATGACCTTGCCTGGTGTAGGCGCCGTTCCTGCCAGCATGCCACCAATCATCACAAAATCGGCACCGAAAGCCAGTGCTTTTACGATATCACCAGACGTTCGAATGCCGCCGTCAGCGACAATGGAACGATCAGTGCGTGCGCAATCCTGAATACAGGTCAACATGGGTACACCAAAGCCTGTTTTAATCCGTGTGCTGCAGACCGAGCCACCACCGATTCCAGCTTTAATGATGTCCGCACCGCACGAAGCTAAATAATCAGCACCAGCATAGGTGGCCACGTTACCGGCCATGATGCAACGCGAGCCAAGCACTTGACGCAAGCTCTTCAGCATTTTACCCACATATTTGGCATGTGCGTGCGCAACGTCCACGCAGAAAAAGTTGGCTCCTGCATCTCGCAGCGCTTCTGCACGCTCAAGCTCTGCCGTACTACAACCTACAGAAACAAACACTTGCCCCTGACATGCTTGGAATTGTTTGATGTTATCCGGAATGCTTAAAAAACGATGTAAAACCCCAATGCCACCTTTGCTGTGCATGAAGTTTGCCATGCTACTTTCAGTGATGGTGTCCATATTCGAACTCATGACGGGCAGGGTCAACGTTAATAAGCCCTGTCGATCAGTCACACCGATATCTACAATTCGTCTGGATTCATGATGGTTATAGGAAGGGATGAGCAAAACGTCATCAAAGGTAATGGCTCGCGACATAATTTATCCTGTTTGTTTTTGGTTTGGACCAAGCCAGATGCGAAAACACGCATGTAGCTTGACCAAATAATTGTGATCTCGATTTGAACCACACGCACGGACAGAATTATAAATGTTCAGCTGCATACTTTGCAAGTCTTGAACGTTCGCCACGTGTTAATGTCATGTGCGCGCTGTGATCCCAAGCCTTGAATCGATCCACCGCAAACGTAAGTCCCGACGTGGTTTCACTTAAATAAGGCGTATCAATCTGCTTGATATCGCCCAGGCAAACAATTTTACTGCCAGGGCCTGCACGTGTCACCAGGGTTTTAATTTGTTTTGACGTGAGATTTTGTGCTTCATCAATGATGATAAAACGATTTAAAAATGTGCGCCCGCGCATAAAATTCATTGAGCGAATTTTAATTTTATTTTTTAATAAATCATCCGTCGCACCATGCCCAAATGTACCGCCCTCCTGCTTGCCATGCAACACTTCAAGATTATCCATGAGTGCCCCCATCCACGGTGTCATTTTTTCCTCTTCCGTTCCCGGTAAAAAACCAATATCTTCACCGACTGGAATGGTGACGCGTGTCATGATAATTTCGCTAAACATACGATGATCCAGCACTTGCGAAAGACCTGCCGCAATCGTCAACAATGTTTTCCCCGTTCCCGCCTGACCTTGCAGAGTTACAAAATCAACATCTGGATCCAGCAATAAATTCAATGCAAAATTTTGTTCCCGGTTGCGTGTGGTTATGCCCCAGACGGCGTTTTTGGATTGCGAGTAATCACGTGCCATTTGAACCACTGCATTGCCGGGTACAATCTGTTTAACTATCGCCTGAAAGTCATTGTCTAGCGTGCTGATACAGTCATTAGGATTCCATTGTTTTGTCAATGGACCTGTAATTCGATAAAACGTTTTACCACTGTCCTGCCACGCTTCCATGTCTTTTCCATGCGTATCCCAGAAATCATTTTCAAGAATATGCAGGCCATTATGCAATAAGCTCACATCATCTAAAACTTGGTCATTGTAGTAATCTTCAGCAGGCACGCCCAGAATGCCAGCCTTGATTCGTAAGTTAATATCCTTTGAAACAATCACAATTTGTTGATCAGGCCGTTTTTTTTGCAAACCCAGCGCCGTTGCCAATATGGTATTGTCAACCTTATGACCTGGCAAAGAAAGCGGATTCACATCATCAAAATCATCGGTTTGGAAAAACAGTCGCCCGTTGCTTTTTACATGATCTTTATCAAAAAAATTGGGGATAGGCAGACCTGCTACCAGTTGTTCGTGCGTGGAATTACTCATCAGCTCAACCAGCATGCGATTGGTTTGGCGCACATTGCGTGCTACTTCAGAAATACCTGTTTTATGATTATCCAGCTCCTCCAGTACAACCATGGGCAAATAAACATCATGTTCTTCAAAATGATACAGGGCTGCGGGGTCGTGCATGAGAACATTCGTATCAAGCACAAATAATTTACGGTTCTTATCTAATATGTTCATGTGTTCATCCCTGTTAACTTGATATAATTCATTGTGCTGAGCATGATCGATTACGTCAAGTCATCCTGTAAAAATCATGGTATCCTATGCATATTAGGATTTGAACATGGTCAAAGAGCCCTTATGACAGCAAAAAAAGATAGCGCCACCATTGTGGTGAATAAAAAAGCACGCTTTGAGTATTTTATTGAAGAGGAGTTTGAAGCCGGACTCGTGCTGCAAGGATGGGAAATTAAAAGTCTGCGTGCAGGTAAAGTGAACTTGTCAGATGCGCATGTCATCGTGAAACATAGTGAGGCGTTTCTACTCGGCGCATCCATTCAGCCCCTGTCCACAGCATCCGCCCACCTCCATCCTGATTCGTTACGCACGCGCAAACTGCTCTTACATCGACGTGAATTAAACCGGTTGATAGGTAGTGTTGAACGTCAGGGTTACACACTGATCCCCATGTCACTGTATTGGAAAAACAACCACGTTAAAATGCGTGTTGCATTGGCCAAAGGTAAAAAAACCCATGACAAACGTGAAACAGTAAAAGATAGGGAGTGGTCTCGATCTCATTCGCGTATTATGAAGAAAGGTCTGTAATATTTTCAAAATAGGAGTACCGTATGTGCGGAATAATGGGAGCAGCATCAAGACGGGATATTTCCAAAGTCTTGTTAGAGGGATTACATCGGCTTGAATACCGCGGCTACGACTCTGCCGGGATTGCTGTAATTGACAATGATGGCCGGTTAAAACGACTCCGGATTCAAGGTAAAGTGCAAGCATTGGCTGATGCCATGTCTGAAACGGTGATTGCAGGGCATACCGGCATCGCCCATACCCGTTGGGCAACCCACGGAAAACCCTCTGAACAAAACGCCCACCCACACATGTCGAACGGGGAAGTTGCTGTTGTTCACAATGGAATCATCGAAAATCATGATGATCTGCGTCGTTATTTACAGGAACTGGGTTATGTTTTTACGTCACAAACAGACAGTGAGGTAGCCGTACATCTTATTCACCACCACTATCGAGAACACCACTCATTATTGCAAGCCGTGCAAGCTACGGCCGCACAATTGGACGGCGCATTTTCCCTTGGTGTCATTCACAAAAATAATCCCCAGGAATTGGTCGCCATCCGCAAAGGCAGTCCCCTGGTGGTCGGGTTAGGTACTGATGAGAACTTTATCGCATCCGATGCCCTAGCGCTTCGCTCATTTGCCCAATCCGTAATTTACCTTGAAGATGGTGATAGCGTATTGCTGGCCGCCGGAGAATTTCAGATATTTGATGCCAAAAATCAACCCATTCTACGCCAGACGAATCCTTTGAGTAACGACTGTCATGCCGTGAGCAAAGGAACTTACCGGCATTTCATGCTCAAGGAAATTTTCGAACAAAGCAAAGTTCTGGCTGACACTCTGGAAGGACGCATTGCTAGCCTTGACGTACTCAGAGCCAGCTTTGGCGATCAAGCTTTGGCTCTGTTTACCAAGGTGAAACATATCCATATCGTGGCCTGTGGCACCAGTTACCATGCTGGACTGGTTGCCAAATATTGGCTGGAATCCCTCACCGGCTTGCCAACGCAAGTAGAAATAGCCAGCGAGTATCGTTACCGTGATGTGGTTGTGGGGGAAAACACCTTGTTCATCACCGTATCACAGTCTGGAGAAACAGCCGATACACTAGCAGCCCTTCATAAAGCAAAAAAAATGCACTATCTTGCCAGTTTCGCCATTTGTAATGTCGCAACTAGCACCTTGGTTCGAGAAGCAGATTATGTGTTTTTAACCCGTGCAGGCATTGAAATCGGCGTGGCCTCTACCAAAGCATTTACGACGCAGCTCACGGCTTTTTTAATGCTGGCCACGGCCCTTTGCAAGGATGAACGTGCAGCAGAAGTACTCTCTCAATTACGGCAGTTGCCTGGCAGTTGTGAACGCGTATTGAAAATAGATAAAGACATTGCAGCACTGGCGCCCAAGTTTGTTAATAAAGCGCATGCGTTATTTTTGGGTCGTGGAGTACAATATCCCGTCGCCCTTGAGGGGGCATTGAAATTAAAAGAAATTTCATACATTCATGCTGAAGCCTATCCTGCAGGCGAATTAAAACATGGCCCGTTGGCCTTGGTAGATAGTGAGATGCCCGTCGTGGCAATAGCACCGAATGATGAACTATTGGACAAGTTAAAATCTAATCTGCATGAAGTCAGTGCGCGTGGTGGTCAGTTATTTGTATTTGTTGACGATTCACAAGCCTGGACTGCCAATGGCACCCAGTTGATTCAAGTGCCTGCGTGCGGTAACTGGATATCGCCCATAATATACACCATTCCCCTGCAATTACTGGCTTATCATGTTGCTGTTGCCAAGGGCACAGATGTTGATCAACCCCGTAATCTGGCGAAATCCGTAACAGTAGAGTAGGGGCGAACAGCGCCTTATCATCACCCACATCTTTTGTAGAGCACTGAACTGCCCCCTCTCCCGCGAGATGAACCCTTATAAAACCAGGGTGATAAGCGCGGGAGGGTTGGGGAGAGGGGACTGTTCAGTGCTCTACAAAAGATGTGGGTAATGATGTGGCGGCGCTCGCCAAGATTACGTTTGTAAAAACAGCTTAATTTAGTGCCATTAATTTATAACGAGTATATAATACCCTTTTTTTTATTTGTTGTTTTACTGGGGATGTGAATGATTCAAGACACGTTGTCGACAGCAGCAGCTATCGCGCGCGAACTTAAAGCCAAAGTGTCGCAGGTAGATGCGGCTATCCGCTTACTCGATGGAGGCGATACGGTGCCTTTTATTGCACGTTATCGTAAAGAGGCAACAAACGGCCTTGATGACACACAGTTGCGTTTTCTAGCTGAACGACTACATTACTTGCGTGAGCTTGACCAACGTCGCACGCTGGTTTTAAAAGCCTTGCAAGAACAAAACCAGTTAACACCGGAACTGGAAAAGGCCATTTTTGCTGCGGATACTAAAACACGACTCGGAGATCTATACGCGCCCTTCCGTCCCAAACGCCATACCAAAGCTATTTTGGCCAAAGAGGCGGGTCTTGAACCATTAGCTCTGGCTTTATGGCAAGATCCTTCGACAGTCCCCGAGGTTTTTGCTGCGCAATTTGTGAATACAGAACTGGGTATTGAAACCATACCTGCCGCCCTTGAAGGTGCACGGCACATTTTAATCGAACGTTTCGCAGAGGACGCTAATCTATTGGACGAGCTGCGCCAATATATATGGCAACATGGTGTCCTGAAATCCAAAGGTGCCAAAAGCAAAAAGCCCGCTGCCAATAAATTTTCCGACTATTTTGATTATGCCGAACCCATTAAAAAAATCCCCTCTCATCGTGCCTTGGCTCTATTTCGTGGGCGTCGTGAAAGCGCAATACAATTTTCGTTAACCTTGCCAAACGATGCAGGCTATGGCGAAACGCGCGTTGCGACTTGGTTCAATATTGCTGATCAACAACGCCCAGCAGACCCTTGGTTAATGGAAACCGTTCGAATAACATGGACAACCCGTTTATTTAGCAAGCTTGAATTAGAATTATTAAGTCGCCTGCGCGAGTTAGCCGATGAAGAAGCAATTCGAGTGTTTACCAGTAATTTACGTGACCTGTTATTGGCAGCACCTGCCGGCGCACACGTCACCATGGGACTGGATCCGGGTATTCGTACCGGCGTGAAAGTCGTGGTGGTTGACGCTACAGGCAAATTACTTGACTACACCGCCGTTTTTCCGCTGGCGCCCCAAAATGAATGGCACCAGGCAATTGCTTCGCTCGCCAAACTGGCAGCAAAGTATCAAGTGAATCTAATTAGTATCGGTAATGGCACAGGTTCACGTGAAACAGAGCGTTTGGTTTCAGACATGATCAAGATGTATCCAGATCTTAAGTTAACCAAAGTCGTGGTGAGTGAAGCCGGTGCATCCGTTTATTCTGCATCCGAATTGGCCGCTAATGAGTTCCCTGATTTGGATGTCACGCTGCGAGGTGCTGTATCCATTGCCCGACGCTTGCAAGATCCATTGGCCGAACTGGTTAAAATCGAACCTAAATCCATCGGTGTTGGTCAATACCAGCATGACGTGAACCAGCCACGCTTGGCACGCAGCCTTGAAGGCGTGGTAGAAGATTGCGTAAACAAGGTTGGGGTCGACATCAACATGGCATCTGCGGCGTTGTTAACCCGCGTATCAGGACTCAATGAATTACTGGCAAATAATCTGGTTCAGTATCGTGATGAACACGGTGCATTCCGTAATCGCGAGCAATTGAAATCTGTGCCGCGTATGGGCGAAAAAACGTTTCAGCAAGCAGCTGGGTTTTTACGGATTATGCAAGGCGATAATCCGTTGGATGCTTCAGGTGTGCATCCAGAATCCTATCCTCTTGTGGAACGCATTCTAGCTGACAACCACATCGAAATTAACCAAGTCATTGGCAACTATGAACTATTGAAAAAGGTCAACGCATCACAATACATCGACGACCAGCACGGCTTGCCTACCATTTGTGATATTTTGCAAGAATTGGAAAAACCCGGGCGTGACCCCAGGCCTGAATTTAAAACTGTCCATTTCAAAGAAGGTATTGAAGAGATTGGTCATTTAGAAGTAGGAATGATTCTTGATGGTGTTGTCAGCAATGTAACCAATTTTGGTGCTTTTGTGGACATTGGCGTCCACCAGGATGGTCTGGTACATATTTCTGCCATGACTAATCGATTTATTACTGATCCACGGGCTGTCGTCAAAGCGGGTGACGTAGTGACTGTCAAAGTGGTTGAAGTTGACAAAGAACGTCGCCGAATTGGTTTAACGATGAAACTCGAAGCC
Source organism: Gammaproteobacteria bacterium (assembly GCA_013289415.1). Taxonomy (GTDB): domain Bacteria; phylum Pseudomonadota; class Gammaproteobacteria; order Legionellales; family Legionellaceae; genus DDPF01. The sequence continues at coordinate 34,343 of JABDAB010000001.1, read as the reverse complement.
GAGAAGCCAGAACCAGTAAAAACTGCAGCCCCAGTTAAGGCAGCCGTAAGAACGAACAAACCAAGTCTTGCGAAAAAGCCAGCAGTTGTTGCTGAAAAAAATACTGCCAGGACAAATACCCTGTTTAACACCAGCATGGCTGATGCGTTGTCCAAACTCAAACGCACGTCTGAGTAACCGTATGAGTGAATCGATTGAGCAGTTGAAGGCATGGATCACGGACATGGCGGCTTTGATTGAAAAAGACGAAGATCCCAATCCGGATTTTTATACCTATTTTCTGCAAGAACCGATACTCTCATTAAGTTTGGTTGATTTGATAAACGGACTCGATGAACAGCAACTGGATGACACCCGTGGCTATTATTCTGCGTGCATTTTTGCATTGGATATTTGTGTGGCGCAGTTACAATCCGCTATTGAAAGCGGGAATAAATTAGCCGACAGAACAATGAATCAACTCATGGATTACATGGCAAAAGCCATTGCCAGTGGACAACATTCGCTAAGCTTCTGGCTTCCCATTTTGAATGCATTTTACGAGGTTCATGTGGAGCTATCCAATGACCTGAAAAATGCCTACCTTGATCTTGCAAATAACGAAGATGATTTATCACCTGAAGAAGAATTGTCCCACCTGGATTCGATTCGTGATCTGATTAACGAACTCTCCGACCTGTCTGTGTTTGACATAACAGAAAATTTTTTCGCTCAAAGTTATGCAATGCCGCCAGATTTTTTTGCTGACTTGGTTGCAGATTTATACAGTATCGATGAAGGCGCTGACATAGCGTTACTCGCGTTGTTACACCCCAAACAGGATGTACGTGATGTTGTGGTCGCAACTCACGAACATCTGCTGACCAATGTAACGTTAAGTTCAGCCTCGCTGTCTCGTTTGCAAGCCATTCGAAATTGGTACCCCCCGAATTATCACGCCCAATTCAATCGCTGGATAAAAGAGCAACGGAAAAAAGGGGTTGTATTCATGAATCCGGCAACTACCACCACGGCTCTACGTCTTAAAGCCAGTGAAGTTGACGGCAGCGGGGCCCAGGGTATATTTGTTCATCTTAGAAAAAATCGGAAAAATCGTCTGTGCGGACTTTTATTTAAACAAAACGTAGGTGTTAAAGATGCTTGGATAACGCCTGAGATTTCGCGTGCTGATGTGTCACAGTATTATGATGAGGCGTTTGATGATAGCGTGATGTTACGTGATGTAGATATGTCTTATTTAATGATGATGACGAATCATTTCCTTGCCATGACCGTTGACCAGGGTAGCATGCCCAACTTACATTTACTGGAAATACAGGAAGAGCTTGGGTTTTATTTTCTTCCAAAACGTCTGGATACTGATTATTTAATCGAGCAACTGGGGGTTCAGATTAGCCCCTTTACGCCAGAAACCATGCGTGAATCGTTGAAGCGCTCAAAATCATGGCCAAAAAACAAACGCTTTACTGAGTCATGGTATGTGGAAAACTTTCAGGTTGATAAGCTGGTTAATCGGTGCTGCAGTTTTATTGAAGGGGTAAAAGTTTGCCGTTTTGACGAGGCCATGCAAGCCGTATTTACCCAGGAAATGGAGTTACATCGCGAACATTGGTTGTTCCATTTTTTGTGGATTACATTATGGCTTAAAGCTCGCGCACGTAAAAACGAAAGGTCGTGGCAAGACAGCTTTTTTATTGTGTACGCCATCCAATCTGGCATGCCATTGGATTCCATTCCAATCATGCAGGCAATTTGCCGTGATTCGGTGCTCAACAGCATTGATACCATGCAAGAACGTCGCACGCACTTGAATCAGGAATAGCTAAAACAAACATCTCCTAACGGCGATGTCCACCAGCAAATCCACCATGGTACCCACCAGCAGATCCACCATGGTACCCACCAGCAGATCCACCATGGTACCCACCATAATAACCAGCCCTGCCATAACCACGATTATAACCACTATAGTACCCAGTATTATATCCGGTATAGTTATAATAGCCTGGACCCCAAAAAGTTGGGCCATAACCATTGGGAATTCCATACGCTCCATACCCTACCGTATAACCCGTATAGCCAGGCTCATAGGCATCATAACTCACATCATTATTAGCGGGACCTCCGACGCAACCACTCAGTAAAGCTGTGGATGAAAGAACAACAGCAGCAAAAATTGATTTGTTCATGATAACATCCTTGTGTTTAGCCATTTTGTTTATTATATTGCACTAATGGCTAATATTCAAGCTGTTGGTCTTTTTAATATGATTATTTTATTTTCAGGAGACGTACTAGCCTTAGTCATTCTTTCCGTATCAGTGGCACTATCTAACGCTCGTGACTGGGATGATCTGGCTGAAGCCGTCGACTTTCCATTACTTTTAACTTGAAATAATGTTCCATTTTTATTATTTCGTGGATAGTAATAACCACCCTCTTTAACAACGCATTGATCAGATGCAGGAATTTTTTCTCGCTTGAAAAAGTGAGTTGTATCATAAATCCTGTCTACCATGTGCGTCACATTATTATCTGAAAATCTCACCGATTTTTTAGTTGCTATTGAGGCAGGAGCTATCATTGTCTCTACAAGAGATGTTGCCGGTGACTCGTCTATAGCTGCCATTTGACTCTCATTCACTGTTGGATCAGCGTTTTGAACCCGTGGTATGTTAGATGCACTCGTGGTTGGTATGTCTCGATAAGTAGATGACTTGACCGATTTTTTAGTTAGTCGTTTTAATTCATTACACAGCGCTTCAAGAGGCCCATTGGCAATTGACGGGTCCAAATCAAAATATACAAAAAATTTAGTATGCAACTCATACTCGACTAAACGAGCCACAAATCCCATTTTATTTGATTTTAATAGATTCTTGAACAGGACGGCATTGAAATGGTCCATCTCACCCTGAGTGGGCTCCTTAAGTGGGTGCCAATTTTTCATCGCCGCGGATACATCTTCAGTGGGTTCATAACCCAACAGCATAAATTTAATTGCCCTTAATAAGCGAGTGGGATCATTATCAAAACAAATGTCTGCAGGCAACATGGTTCTTAACGTTTTACTATAAAAATCACTTAACCCTTTGCCCGATGGATCGATAATATCACCTTGACGATTGCAATATATGCAAGTAATAGTAAAATCTCGTTGATCCGTATCTTGAGCTACCGATTGAGTTTTGGTCAGCGCAATATAACAGTCGAGTGGAAACTTAATGAGACCTTTTTTTGCATGATACAGTTGTGACATATAAGGAGACACGGTGAAATTAGGATTTCTGCTCATATAATCAATATCCTGCGGCCCCATAACCATATCAATATCTTGTGAATTGGATAACGCCTGATTACCGAGACAAGACAGCACAGCACTACCGACAACATAGGCTTCTTTGGCATCAGGTATTAAAGAAAAGCTAAGTTGAATCGCTTTGGCTGCACTATTATCTGTCGATTCTTTGCTTTTCTCATTAAAAACATTAATGATATTGTTCGAAGAGATATCGATCTCAGCATTAGCAGGCTCTAATGCGTCACAAATAATGGGAACTGCATTACAACCTTGTAGAATAACTACCCCAGCACTCTCACGAGCTGTTCTTTCAGCAAAAGGAACAGCTTGCCAATGCTGGGTAAGCGCTGTAGCTTGAATTATTTTATCAATCTGTTTAAATAATTTTTTATGACCTGAGAATAGAACAATGCATTTTTGGCTTAACCTGTTGGCATCCTCAATTAAATTACAGCCTACATAATGACGAATTAGACTAAGAAATGCAGGAACGTAATAAGGGAATTTATTGATGACTTCCTCAAAGTATTTCCCAGCATCCAAAGGGTCTAATCGACTTTTATATTCTGCATTTAACAAATGTAATCTGGCCATATAAGGCCAATTTTCCAACTGTTTTGTTAATATTTCATCAGTATTAGCGGACTGTACTTTTATCAAATAAGAGCAATAATAATAAACAACATCCTGTGAATAAGGAAATCTAATCATCATGTCTTTATATGTTTCATCGGCTCTTTTAACAGTATCTATACTCTTGCTATTTTCATACAAACTCGCCAATGACAATGACACTTTAGGATGACTTTTATAATCATTGTACTGAGTTAATGTGTCGATAGCTAATTGACTATTACCCATCTGCTTATAAACAAGTGTCAAACCCAAAACAACCTTCTCGTTTTTGGGATCCATTTCTAACGATTTCTTAAAACAAACCAATGCCTCAGAATATTCTTTTTTATCTTTATGACAAAAAGCCTGCCCCATCAGATCGCTTACTTTCTTCTTTCCATGGTTTTTGGTTTTAAATATTTCAATTGATTTATCATACAACTTCATTGCCTGATAACATCGCGCTTTTGCATTCATAAATTGAGCATTTAATGGCTCTTCTTGTAAAAGCTTACCGTAGGCATTCAAGGCCAATTCAAACTCTTCAACTTCTTCATATACATGAGCGAGAGCCAGTAACACCAGTTTGTTTTTTGGTTCAATTGAAAGCACATCAACCAATATGGCAATGGTTTGAGTGTATTGGCTCATTTCCTGATAACATCGTGCAAGACCTAATAAAATTTCTACATTTTTTGGATCATATTCCAGTATGCTATTAAATACCTCAAGGGCGTTATTGTAGCGATGCATTAATTGATAAGTAAAAGCCATATTTAAAGCAAATATTGTATGTTTTGGATTTCTAACCAGCATCTTTTGGTTTAACGCAATAGCCTCTTTATACCGACCCATTTTTTGATAACAAACAGCTAAACTTAACAACGTTTTTTCGTCCCACGGATTAGTCATCAAGCTAAGCTGGAGCGTTTTAAGCGCGTCTTCATAACGCTCCATCATCAGGTAGCAATGTGCCAGACACAGTAAACACTCTAAATTTCCCGGTTGTGTTTCAAGCGCTTTCTTCATTATCTCTACGGTTTTATGATATTCTTCGACCGCTTGATAGGCACGTGCCTGACTCACCTGCACCTGGATAGTATTCTCTTGATCAGTCCCCTCGATTTGTATAAACGATTCCAGTGCTTTATCGTGATTTTCCATTAATCTATGGCAGTGACCTACAGCCAGCAAAACCATCGGATCTTTAGGAAAAAGAATAAGCATTGATTGAAGAACAACCAGGGCTTTGTCACAGTGTCCCGCTTCTTCATAACAACGACTTTTTCCTAGTAAAGCGAGTTTATGGTTAGGTATATAACTGAGTATTTCATCAAAAGACTGTAATGATTCTTCATATCGTTGCATGTTCTCAAAGCAACGTGCCTGATCTAATAAAGCGGGGAAGTCATCTTTTTTCTCTTTAAGCATTTGAGCATAAATTTCAAGTGCTTTATCATGTTGATTTAAATTCTGATAGCAACGACCCAACCCTATTAATGTGTCGTGGTCTTTAGGCTCTCTTTCTAAAATCTTTAAATAAGATTTTAATTCCACAGAGTGCATGTTTTTTTTCTGATAATTATGGGCCTTATTTAACAACGCTTTTTTATGATGAGGATCTCTTTGCAGTATTTTATCACAATAGGAAATTGCTGTATCATTGTTGCCCAGGTTTTCATAATAAAATGAAAAACTAAGCCACGTTTTTATCGGATCTGTTTTAACTGTTTTTGATAATGCATCGATAGCGTCTTGATCTCGCCCCATAATGCCCAAACATTTTTCTTTTGCCAAATAATAAAGATCACCCCTATCCTGTTCTGGAAAGGTATCTAATTCATCAAGGCTCGCTTTATACAGTTTTGCTCGAATTTTATCCCAAATTGTTTCCATTGGTCTTTTGTTTGAGTCCGGATTTGTCGTTGATTTTTTTGTGGCTTTTGAATTGTTTTTTGGGATGATTTCTTTTTTTACCTCCACCCAATTTTCCGGTTTTTTCCTTTCAGGCTCCATGAAATAGGTGTCGGTCGCTGCATCATAACGATATGCGTCGCCATCTTCTGTATAAATATAATCATCCTCGTTCTCAATAAAAGCCGGCATAAGAAGGTGATTTAACTCATATTCATTAGTTGAATCGACCCCCGTATTTTGATTAGGTTGATTATCATCTTCTTCGACATCCTGCTCCTCATCATCATTACTGTTAGCATTATTTTCACTTTTTTCATGATCGCTATCGTCTTGGTTAGAGGTATTCGAGTGGTCAGTATCTGGTGAAAATGGAGCTGGTGTCTGGTTTTCGTCGAGTATATTTTTTTTGATTTTTTTTGATTTTTTACTTTTTGATTTTCCTTTTTTCTTTGCATTAGGCACTGAAGCATCATCTACTTCAACAAGTTCATCATGATTTTCATAACCGGAAACCATGTCGTTCATATTTTTGTCTGGTATTTGCGGCGAAATGACCGAGGCAGTCAGATGATCCAGGACCGTATGAAAATGAGCTATTTCTCGTGTCCACGCTGTCACTTCACCATCTGTTAGTGGGTATTGACCATTAGTAGACAGAGCTGGATTCGTCTTGATAAAAATAAAGAATTGTTCCATATTTTTCAGTTCATTAACGGCCATGTCTTCCAGTTCAAGCCGCAAGTAGGAGAATAATTTAGTGTATAAAAATTTTAAACATAAGGATCGCACACTACATAAATCACCCGCACTCATTAAAGAAGCGTCCTGAAGTGCTTTAAACGTATTATATATTAGATTAAGACCACGCTCACAGAGAACCAGTTTTCGTTTCGCATTGGCTTGAGCACCAGGATTGTCGCCTATCAGTAACTCATCCAGCGGTTGATGCAGTAGCTTTGCAATAACCCCAATTTCATTCAAATTTGTCTTTGATTTGGCAATAAGTCCCTGATCCAAAACCGTTCCAAACTTTTTAACAAGCATCAAAGAACTCTCAAAAATCAATTCAAATACAGCTGCATGAATCATTAATATTTGTATTTTTTGATCAATATCTGCTATTGAGTTAATGCCTTGAGGCGTATGTTTTGATAGTTCGATTTTCAACTCATGAATATATTTATCATATAGAGGAAGATTTGACTGTATATTTTTAAAGCTTTTCAAACGAACTTCCTCTACAAACGCGAGTAGTGTGCTGCGTACCGCATCAAACTCTGACTGCCATTCACAGGTTAAAAGCGATCGTTTAAAAAAATTGATTCGTTGCGCAGTGCAAGTTTGGAATAACGTTGGCATAAGGGGCTCCGTCGTAGAGGTCTGAATCGTCAATCAGATCTTATGCCCGAAATTGTATCACAAAGAACATTAGTTGTCGTTTGTATTTTGAATTATTTTTGATTTTCGCTCGGGCATCAAGTCATACACTCAAGCATTGCTAATCAACTGACCCTCATAAAAGCTAAGCCGATTACGACCTAATTTTTTAGCGACGTACATAGCTCTATCCGCGTTTTGTAACAACATCTCAGGTTCAGACCCATCTTTTGGGCAGAGTGTAATACCAATACTTCCAGAAATATAAACACGTTGCTGCTCGATTTGAAAAGATCTTGCCAATTCGTTTAAAATTTTCTCAGATACAATTTTAGTCTGCACAGCATCACTCACATTCGTAAGAATAACCATAAATTCATCACCCCCAATCCGAGCAACAGTATCCGTTTCACGCACACAAGCCCTGATTCGATCGCCTGCTTTCTGCAGCAAGGAATCACCTGCTCCATGCCCTAGTCGATCATTTACCTCTTTAAATCTATCCAAATCAATGGATAGCAGGGCAAAAAGTTTATCCTCTCGTTTAGCGTGCTTAATCGCTTGATCCAGTCTGTCACGGAATAGACGACGGTTGGGTAAACCAGTCAAGTCATCGTAATGTACCGTATGCCAAATGTTTTCTTCCGTAACACCGCATGGATTACCTAGAGAAGCTGACAGCATGGTATCGAAATGATGAGTTTGTTTTTCTTTGGATAATGTATAGCTGGTAATTGATTCGATTAGTGACTGGTCGATGGATTCATTAAAACGCACGAGATCATCCAGATCAGAGGCATGTATTATGTTGTTTTCTTTTCCCCAATGTTTTATTACGTTCGTGCGCAAAGCGCGGTATTCAGCTCCAATATCATTCAAACTGAAACCCTCTTCCATTCGCGCTATTCCATGCTCCTCTGCAGCAGCTTCTGGTATATGAATTTGCTGCTGGAGATCCTGAGCAATAGCCAAAAGCATTTCTTTTGCGTGATCGCGCAATGTTTTTTTACTTTGTACATCGTTAAACATGGTTTTAGCAAAATCTTCCCATTCCTGAAGCAGTAACTCAATATTATCCATAATAAAAGAATATAGCTTCATGGCTTATCTCCGGAAAACTGATATCTGATATGTTATATGCTATTAAAAAGACTGTAGCATGAATCACGCATACTTCAACATCTTAATCTGCGCTGCCAACTGATCATATCCAGCTTCAACATTGACGTAACGATTCTTCCCTAAATACACTGACAATGAACCATCATCCATGGCATTAGGTGCCTGCCAGATGCTATTAAAATTCAATTGTCTCAGACGTACATAGTCGCGCTGTTTAGTGACTAAATAAAAATTTCTATAAAAATGCCTTTTATTAACGTTTAACGACTGCGCATCGCATGCCAAACCATGACCTGGGAAATAATTTTTTAGCGAATAAGTGGAGTTATTATGCACGGCAATGATTTTCCCTTGGGGCAACAGGGATGTAATTTTATTAGCCAGTTTTTTTACATCCCTGTGTGCTGTCGGGGAGTATTTTCCAAATTGCAGTAGTGTTTTTTTAATACCTTTATCGGTATAAATACGATTGGGATCAAATTCATAGCGTGTACGTCCCACATGAAAAACGATATTGCGACCGCCCGAATGAACCAATGTAAGCACACTTCCACCCCGGGTATTAACTACCGCTCGGGCGGCTTCTAATGCCGTAGTTTCATTTTGATGTAAATGTACAAATGCCTTGCCGCAACCGTTATGTTCTTGCTTGATGATAACCCTTGAATCACCCACTTTTACTGTATACTGTGCAGCATGAGCCATGGTGACTAAAGAAAAAGAAAAAGAAAAAAATAAAAACAAAACACGTGTCATGATTAAATTTCACCATCCAGAATTATTTTTATCCATTTTAGGCGAATTCAACCCCAATCGCAATCTTTATGTGAAAATCTTTATACGAAATTATCATGAAGATCCTTCGCGCTAAAAAACGCGTTCAGGATGACGTACTTGGGGAATTACTCATGGAGTTCAATTTTGAAGTGATATACGTTATAATCTTTATCAACGTTTGCAAGGTGCGATATTATGGGTAGCATATTCAACATGTTTGGTCCGTCCCCGATTCGACCCATCGAACAGCACATGCATAAAGCATACATTTGCGCGAAGCAACTCTACCCCTTTTTTGAGGCAGTACTTCAACAGGATTGGCCAACAGCAAATTCTATCAAAAACAAAATTGTCGACCTTGAAACAGAAGCTGATTTAATCAAACGTGAGCTACGCCTGCATTTACCAGCCGGCCTGTTTTTACCGGTATCACGTACCGATTTACTGGAATTACTCAGCGCCCAAGACCGCATTGCCAACAAAGCAGAAGACATAGCCGGCTTGGTCATCGGCCGACAAATGCTAATTCCCAATGCACTGTCCAGCATATTCATGCCTTTTTTAGAACGATGTCTGGACGCTGCAAAGCAAGCCTGTAAAGCCATTAACGAATTGGATGAACTGCTTGAAACAGGTTTTCGTGGTAGTGAAGTCAACATTGTTAAAGAAATGATTGTTACACTCGATGAAATTGAACAAGATAGCGACGAGAAACTGGCTGACCTTAGACATCGTATTTTTAAGCTGGAAAAGGATTTAACAGCCGTTGAAATTGTATTTCTCTACAAACTAGTTCAATGGATTGGCGACTTGGCCGACCACGCACAGACTGTGGGTGATCGTCTACAAATTCTTATTGCCCGGTAATATATTCTTATGGATCATTCTACTTTATATATCATTCTCGCTGTTAGTCTGTGTTTTATGATGACATGGGGCGTTGGTGCCAATGATCTGGCTAATGTCATGAGCACTACCATGGGCTCAAAAGCGGTCACCGTCCGACAAGCAATGGTCATTGCCGTGATATTTGAGTTTGCAGGCGCATTTTTTGGCGGTGCGGGCGTTACGGAAACCATGCGCGATGGCATCATTAATACCAGTCTATTAGCCAATCAACCCAACATCCTCATTGAAGGCATGCTGGGTGTTTTGTTGGCGTGCACATTCTGGATGAATTTTGCGAGCTATCTGGGCGTACCTGTATCCATTACCAATGCTCTCGTTGGCTCAATGGTCGGCTTTGGCAGCCTAGTATTAGGTAATGACGCTGTACATTGGGAGCAAGTCTCACACATTGCTATAGGCTGGGTTACCTCACCCTTGATAGCCGGCATCACCGCATATGGCCTATTTATCAGCATACAGCAAAGTATTTTTGTAAAAAGTGACCCGTTGGAAAGGGCGAAGCTCTACGTGCCAATCTATCTTTTTCTGGTCGGTTGCATTTTATCATTTATCACTGTATTCAAAGGGTTAAACCACTTTAATATTCATTTGAACCTTAAACAAAATTTGGCTGTGACCTTAGCCAGCAGCATTACATTGACCATCATCGGGATTATCATCATCAAAAAAATTCCTGAAAATCCACGCATCAGACGCCGTGAGCGCTTCCTGCAGGTGGAAAAATATTTTGCAGTTCTCATGGCAATGACCGCTTGTGCAATGGCGTTTGCACATGGATCAAATGATGTTGCCTTGGCCGTAGGACCTCTCAGTATCGTTCACAGCTTGGTAATGCACGCCAATCAACCACTTGATGCAATCAATTATCCATCATGGATTATTCTATTGGGCTGCATTGGGGTGGTCAGTGGTTTATTGATGTATGGCCGGAAAGTCATTGCAACCGTGGGCAGCTCCATCACCGCACTGACACCCAGTCGTGCATTTGCTGCCACCTTGGCTGCAGCAACAACTGTGGTGGTCGCAACAAGCTTGGGGATTCCCGTTTCTGCGACTCAAACGCTAGTGGGTGCCGTCCTCGGTGTTGGCTTGGCGCGTGGTATCGGTGCGTTAAACCTGATTGTTATCCGGAATATTTTTACTTCCTGGATTCTAACCTTGCCCGCCGCGTCCTTACTGACTATTTTGTCATATAAGATACTACATGCATTGCTAGGGTAGTACCGCTTAATAATTCCTTAAGGTTATCTGTATATAATTCAATCTCTTTGATTTTTATGCGGTCATTATAAGGAAATATACATGTATAATTATTTGAACATCATTGCATTTAGCATCATGTTATTAGCCACCCCCAAAGTTTACGCGCAGCAAATGAGTTTACAACTCGCACCAAACGGCTCGAGAGTAATGACCAATCATTTTGCCTGGACGCTTAGTGCTACCTGCATTATAAAAACCAAATCTAAAAATAAAATTCGTCTCAGCGTGCTGGATAATAAAGGTGCTGTGAATGGTAAAAATCTGGTGATAGGACAAGCAACGTCCATGGTCGTTCAAAATCAAGATTCGATCTCGGTAAGCGCCGAACCTGGTGCCAAGATAACCCTTCAAAATCTGGGCGCAGACTCCGTTCAAGCTACCTGCTCAACGTGAACTTGGACCGGGACTCATCCCAAATCCAGAGTTCATGCCCTTCATGGAAAGTCCATCGGGCGAGAACGCCTCATCACTGAAGGAATCGTTTTCATTATCAACAAGCACTGAATATTGTCATTTTCTAATACTGGGTTAAGCCTGTGTATTTTTTTTTGCTCGAATAGTTACCATTTCATCGCGACTTATATTACAATGTGTTCTTTTAGATCGCAACAGGGGATTAACAACCATGACTATTGAAGAATTCAAAGCGCTGTTTTTAAAAGAGTATACAAGTCCATATATGATGCTACCTGTCAAGAGTGATGGCGGACGCCCACAGTCATTTTATAACCATCATATTTATTCATATGGTGCGCTAGATGTATTGATCAATCGATTAAAAAATATCACTCCTGATTCAGATGAATTATATGAGCAAGACCAACTTACCAGGTTTTCAGTGCGATATATAGTCGATGTCGACGGAACATTATGGTTTGCCCAAGAAGGTGAAACCGGTGGTACTGTACCTGCACACACTGATATGCGGGATCGATGTTACGCGGCAGGCAACATCTTTTTTTCACAGGACTATGAATCCATCATCAAAATCACAAATAAAAGTGGTCATTTTAAACCTGATAATAGTTCCTTAATTTGGGCAATAGCTGCATTGCGTTCTGTAGATGCACCCCTTGCATCGAATGTAATACTTGAGCTTCAATCGAGCGTGAATACGCCTATTAACCTGACGTCTGATGAGCTGTGGTCCTTGCTTCCAGAGGGTACTTTACCAGAAAGCCAAAGTGACTTTATAATTGAAGTAAAATCACGTGAAAATACTCGGAAATTTACAAATATTAAGGAGTTCCATTCGTATTCTAACAAAAAGCATGGTCGTAGCGACGTTGAGCAGGTTATATTTCCATTGGCTAAACGGAAAAGTCTTTCTTCGTCTTCGTCCTCCTCGTCTTTTAATCCGGCATTTTTTACTCAAATTACTGAAGTAGCGCAAAATGCCTGGCAAACCCCACCAGCATCACCGCGAAGAAATGGGTGAAATCCGACCTTGAGACACCTATCATACAAAGACAGTATCACTGTCTAACATACTCACAATTTCCAATGGTATGAAAGGTGTCCTCATCATTTTCAAAGCGCTGCACTTCGATACGGGTAATTAATTTGTCGTTCTGTAGCGTCCATGTCACGCGTGCCAGGGTTCCACTGACGGATCGTGTCAGATCGGGGAATTGGTGATTCTCGATTTCGGTTAAGTTAAATCTTATGGTTGACTACAGGATAGCTTTTTATATTTATTAGCTTATAATATGCACAAATTTGGCCTATTGGCCGCGCATACTATGGACATATTCAATGGAAATCAAAGTAAATTTTCTCGACAATCTAAGACTTGAAGCCAAGTTCGATGACTTTACCGTTATCTCCGATCAACCTATTCGCTATAAAGGTGATGGCTCAGCGCCGAGTCCTTTTGATTATTTCCTGGCGTCATCAGCCCTTTGCGCCGCTTACTTTATCAAGGTGTATTGTAAGGCTCGTGATATCTCCACTGAAAACATCCGCTTATCGCAAAACAATATTGTCGATCCAGACGATCGCTATAACCAAATATTTCAAATTCAGATCGAGCTGCCCGATAATATTTCAGCCAAAGACAAAGAAGGTATTTTACGCTCTATCGACCGCTGTACAGTAAAAAAAGTGGTGCAAACTGGCCCAGAATTTAAAATCGAAACCATTGAAAACTTGGGCGCCAACGCCAATGCCATGTTGATGGGCCAGCCAGCAGGAGATCAGAACACCTTTATTCTGGGTAAAGACTTGCCCCTTGAGCAAACCATTAAAAACATGACCGCCATGTTAGCCGACCTTGGAATGAAAATAGAAATATCTTCATGGCGAAACATAGTGCCTAATGTATGGTCTTTACATGTTCGTGATGCCGCCTCGCCCATGTGTTTCACTAACGGCAAAGGCGCCACCAAAGAAGGCGCACTGTGCTCGGCCTTAGGCGAGTTTATTGAGCGCCTGAATAATAACTTTTTCTATAACGATCAATTCTTTGGTGTAAAAATAGCCAACAGCGAATTTGTTCATTATTGCAATGAAAAGTGGTTTGCATTAGAAAAGGATGATGCGCTACCAGCGGGCATTTTAGACGACTATTGCCTTAATATTTACAACCCAGATAAAGAATTACAGGGATCGCACCTGATTGATACCAACTCAGGCAATAAAGATCGCGGTATTTGTACCATTCCCTATACCCGTAAGTCTGATGGCGAGACCGTCTATTTCCCATCAAACCTCATTGAAAATTTATTCTTAAGTAATGGCATGAGCGCTGGGAACAACCTACAAGAAGCCCATGTGCAGTGCTTATCAGAAATCTTTGAGCGTGCCGTAAAACGTCAAATCATTGAGCAAGAAATTGTCCTGCCAGATGTACCCATGATCCTGCTCGAAAAGTATCCTGGCATTCTAGCGGGCATTAAAAGCTTAGAAGAACAAGGCTTCCCCGTTATGGTGAAAGACGCCTCATTGGGCGGACAATTCCCTGTTATGTGTGTCACTCTGATGAATCCACGAACCGGCGGCGTATTGGCTTCTTTTGGCGCCCACCCAAGCTTTGAAGTGGCGCTAGAGCGCAGCCTTACTGAGCTGCTGCAAGGCCGCAGTTTTGAGGGCTTAAATGATTTACCAAAGCCAACTTTTAATAGCATGGCCGTCACTGAACCTGAAAACTTTGTTGAACACTTTATTGACTCTACAGGGGTGATTTCCTGGCGCTTCTTTAGCAGTCAGCACGACTATGAGTTCTGTGAATGGGACTTCTCTGGCACTAACGAAGAAGAAGCGAATGGATTATTTGGCATCCTGGAAGCCATGGGCAAAGAAGTGTATATTGCCGATCTCACCGATTTAGGAGCCTCAGCGTGCCGTATTTTAGTGCCGGACTATTCAGAAGTTTATCCGGTTGACGATCTTATTTGGGACAACACGAACAAAGCACTAAATTACCGTGAAGACATCTTAAATTTGCACTCCTTAAGCAATAAAGCACTCATCAAGTTAGTTAATCGCCTAGAAGACAGTCAGCTAGATCACCATACCGATATTCGTACCTTGATTGGCATAGTGTTCGATGAAAATACTGTCTGGGGCAAGCTGACTATTCTCGAGCTTAAAATCCTGATTTATCTCGCACTTGGCGCCCTTGAAGACGCCATCGAATTAGTCGGTGAGTTTTTACAATTTAACGACAATACAGTCCAGCGCGGCCTGTTTTATCAAGCGGTAAATGCCGTATTGGAAGTTACCCTAGATGAAAATCTTGAACTTGATCACTTTATTGACAGCTTCAACCGCATGTTTGGTATTGAGGTGATGGAAAACGTAGTGGGCTCAGTCACAGGTAAAGTACGTTTTTACGGACTAACCAAAACCAGCATGTCCCTTGAAGGCATAGAACCTCATTTACGACTGATTGAGAGCTACAATAAATTACACCAAGCGCGTAAAATAACATCAGGCATCAAATCGAAGTGAGTCAACGACTCAGTTTGTTGAAACCAATCCAACGACCTACTGCTACCGCAGTAAAAGAAGAGAATGTGCGGTCTCTTTAACATTCGCGGTGACCAGCGTATTAATATGAGGCAACATATGTTGAGCGACCGCTTTAACCACTGGAACAACAACAGCATTTCCAAATTGTCTATAAGACTGCGTATCTGAAACAGGTATTTTAAATTTTTTCTCATTTGGAGAGTCGAATCCCATTAATCTTGCACACTCTCTGGGAGTTAATCTTCTTGGATTTTTATCCGTTCCTTGGTAAATTAAAATTTCAGAACCATCTTTATAATATCTAGCTGATAAGGTACGAGCTACATTATCTGGTGTATTAAGACTAAAGCCAAATCCATTGCCCTGCATACGATGTTTTTCTGCATAAGCTTGCAAATAACTCCATAATTTATCTGAAAGGGTATATTTATCTGAAACCTGTGCACTTTCAGAAAGAGTATAAGGTGGTTCCGGATCTTCCAATCCATTCTGAGTATGCAGTATTGTTGACAGGTTGGGGTGGGTTATTATATCCGGTATAGCAAACTCATCGAAATTAAAACCTGTATCTTCAAGAAAGCCCGCAATAAATATGCGCTCTCGATGTTGAGGAACCCATGCTCTTGCATCCATAATTTTCCATTTAATATGATAGTCCAGATCTTCTGTTAAAACTTTTTTGATAACCTGAAAAGTTTTTCCTTTATCATGACTAACAAGATTTTTCACGTTCTCAAGTAGAAAAGCTTTAGGACGGTGATAATCAATAAGACGAGCGACATCAAAAAAGAGTGTTCCTTGAGTTTCGCACGAAAAACCATGTTGACGCCCTAAACTATTTTTTTTGCTCACTCCAGCAAGACTGAATGGCTGGCATGGAAATCCGGCTAATAAAACATCATGAGCGGGAATCTCGTGGGCTTCTATTTTTGTTATGTCACCGGCAACATCGTGATCACAATGATAGTTCGCTTTGTAAGTAAGCTGAGAATACTTGTCACGTTCACTGGTAAATACACATTTACCACCAATTTCATCAAATGCTTTACGAAAGCCCCCTATACCAGCAAAGAGATCTATAAATTTAAATTTGTTATCTGGGGAAACAATATCTTTATCTTTTATTTTTGAGATCATACGGTTAATGACTCCCTTTTTAGTCTAGATACTATATTACCACTTTAATTAGATAAATAAACGAACAAAACAAACTAAATCTAAACTTTATGATCGCTCCAAAGTCTTGTCACCTGAAATTAAGACGAGATTGCATTCCAACTGCCTCAATATATCCTTATGTTTGTTATGCATGAAGCAAGTAATTTAAGATGCG
This sequence comes from Gammaproteobacteria bacterium, assembly GCA_013289415.1. Classification (GTDB taxonomy): domain Bacteria; phylum Pseudomonadota; class Gammaproteobacteria; order Legionellales; family Legionellaceae; genus DDPF01. Next base: position 17,757 of record JABDAB010000001.1, on the reverse strand, counting down.
TTTGCCTATGCTAGAGTTGCACCCTTTGCTTGGTCGTGAATTGCAATCCACTCCTTCCAGGTATAGAGTGGGTGGTTTGATGTCAACATTAAACCAATGACTATTCATTCCATCAATACAATTCAAAACCCTATACGTCATTGTTCAAAATGGCAGCATTATTGGGAGTTGTTATTATTTAAAACCTATACCGATTTGAAAATTGAAGCTCAAATGACTTATTTGGGATTTTTATGGTGGTCGTTAGAACCCGTTTTATTTTTCGCTATTTATTACCTTGTGTTTGGGAGGATCTTGAAAGCACAGACCACGCATTTTATAGAGTTTTTATTTGTGGGTGTCGTTGCTTGGCGTTGGTTTGGTCCGACGATGATGCGCTCCAGTCGTTCAATCAAGTCAGAAACAAAGTTGATGCGTGAAATTTATGTCTCGAAACTATTATTCCCTGCTACGAATGTTTTGAACGACGGTATCAAATTCACCATTGTTTTTTTATTGTTGCTTTTATTCTTGATTTTTTTTCATCATCAACCCACGTTATTATGGTTGACTATTGTGCCCAATTTTTTATGTCAAATTGTTTTGATTTTTGGTTTTAGTTTTTGTTTTTCTGCGATTACTCCGTTTATTCCTGATTTTCCCGTACTCGTACAAGCGGGAATGACCGCAATGATGGTATTGTCCGGTGTCTTTTTTGATGTGTTAGACGCGCCGACTCAATGGCGAGACATTTTGCAAATCAACCCATTGGCTGACGTATTAATTAATTATCGATTGCCTTTAATTTATAGTAAAGCGCCTCAATGGGGTTATATGTTTTATAGTTTGGGTTTTGGCGTGGTACTAAATATAATTGGAGTGCTTGCTATTCGAAAAAATGAACGGGTGTTTCCCAAGGTGTGTGCATAATGCATCCTATTGTTGCTTCGTTACAACATGTTGGTGTTTACTACAAAAAACGTTACTCGTTTAAAGAAAGCCGCTCGAAGCCTTATTGGGCACTTAAAGATGTTAATTTAGATATCCGACAAGGAGAGTCCATTGGAATCCAGGGCAAAAATGGTGCTGGAAAATCAACATTGTTGCGCGTGCTAGCTGGTTTAATTTTGCCGAATACAGGTACTGCGTTTATTACCAATAGTTATCGTACAGGTTTGCTTAATTTACAGTCAGGATTCAATCCAAATTTAAATGGGGTCGATAATGCCATTTTAAAAGGGTTGTATATGGGAGTAAAAAAAGAATATATCCAGAATAAAATGCTTGAAATTGTCTTGTTATCTGAGTTAGGTGAAGCCTTTTGGGATCCTGTACGAACATATTCATCGGGAATGGTTGCACGTTTAGGGTTTGCCGTTAATTATTTTTGTATGCCTGATTTGTTACTTATTGATGAAACATTGGGCGTCGGTGATAACGCGTTTAAACAAAAATCACGATCACTGATTGATGAGCTGGTTCGTTCAGACAAAACCGTCGTGATAGTAAGCCACGACGAAAGTCTGTTAAACACCTTAGCCAGTAAAATTTATACGATAGAGGACGGTGTTTTAAAATAAGCACTCAAGTTGCTTTTTTGCCCAATTAAGCTTTTCTTGATAATGACTCATCATATATTGGTAAAAAAGAATATCGTTGTGGCATTTCTCTTCTAAAAGAGCGCGTATTTCAGCGCAAGGCATTGCCGTTTCTTGCTGGTCACTTGGATTAATCACCTGTTCTGTTACCATCGGCAGCTGTAAAAAATTTGCCAACATATAAGCAAGCTCATGTGTTTTATTGTACGGCGTCACAGCAAAGTAATGATGATGAAATGCATGTTTTGCTTCTTCAAGCGGTTGATGGGAATTACCTCGCCCAATAAACAAGGCACACATTTCATTGTTCACTCGAAGCGAATTGGTTTGAATTAACGTTTGGATAAAGCGGTCTATATTATTGCTTCTAACATTTTGGTTATACAAGTTATGTTCTGGCCGAGTACGTACATACCGAAAAAGGGAGATTAATCGGTCAATGGGGTGACGTATTGACGCAATGTAAAGTGGCTTCTTGCGACTGTGATGAGAGAGTAAAGGAGGAATCCATCGACTTATTGATTGATTCTTTGGAATGAGTTTTAACCATGGCGTTCCGTAATGAATATGGCCGGAGAGTAATTTGATGTGCGATAATTGTTTTTGAATGTTAGGATGCAGCTTAAGAATTTGTGCGGGGGACAGGGGCGGATAAGGCCTCAGATCACAAATGTGTTCTTTGCCAAATAATGTTTCTAAATAATAAATGAGCGTACTCCCACCACATTTTTCAATATGAGTGTGTAGAAAAATATGCTTATCAAAGAAATTTGTCATGCTATTCTGCCTTGGGATAAAACTCAAATGGTACTGGATTTTGTGCACTGAAGGAAAAGCTGTGAATAAGAAATTGCATGTTTGTATCGATGGTTTAAATATAGCGTTATCAAAAGGTACTGGCATTGCGACCTATGCACGTAATTTAGCAAATCAACTCCATCAAGCAAATTATCGAGTCAGTCTTCTATTTGATAAAAAATTAAAAGAAAATACATCGAATTTATTGTATGAGGTATTATTCTATAATGCACTAAATCCTTCTGCAGGGAATGAGCGTGCACCCCGCTATCATCATCGACTGCCACTTCGCAGCCCGATCTATCTATGCAAAAATTTTTTAAATTTGCTTAAATCACCTTCAGGTAAAGAGCATGAGTTTCCCGGGATTGTAGAAGATCAAGCATTAAAAACAAGATTGCCTTCATTCAATAGTGTTTATAACATTCAAGATATTTATCAACGGTCACGATGGTATTTTTGGATGTTTGGAGAGTTATTGTCGATTAAATTATCTCCGACCCCTGATATCATGCACTGGACAGCCCCGATTCCAGCAAGAGTGATAGGTGCAAAAAATTATTATACTATTCATGACATTATTCCATTGAAGTTGCCTCACGCGACAACGGATAATAAAAAATACTTTTATCACATGCTTCTTAAAATTGCTCACACTGCCGATCAATTAATTACTGTTTCCGAGTTTTCAAAAAATGATATTTCTACGCATATAAAAGGAACGGTGGGGCGTATTATGAATACCTATCAGGGTCTTCATATCGAGGATAATTTTTTATTAAACAATAGTGTTTTTTCTGTTAATCAATTGAAAATACAATTTGGTTTATCGCCGCAAGATTATTTTTTATTTGTGGGAGCGATTGAACCTAAAAAAAATGTGACTCGTTTGTTAGAGGGCTATTTAAGTGCCAATGTGAAGCAGTGCCTTGTAGTCGTGGGCCCGCTCGCTTGGCAGTCTGAAAAAGAACGGCGGTTATTGAAACAATATTCCCCTCGTGTCATTTATTTAAATTATGTGAGTTCCGAGATACGCGACACGTTATTAAGTCATGCACGTGCGTTGGTATTCCCATCTCTTTTCGAAGGGTTTGGTCTACCTGTGATCGAGGCCATGTCAATGGGAGTGCCGGTGATCACATCCAATATTAGCAGTCTTCCCGAAATTGCAGGTGACGCGGCTTATTTAGTGAACCCTTATAGCGTCTATGATATTGCCGCATCCATCCAGCGTTTATCGACGGATGATGACCTGTGTGCCATGCTATCTAAAAACGGCAAAGAACGTGCGACCTATTTCAGCCTCGACGCTTATGCCAAGCGTCTGGAAGAAATTTATCCTCAAGAAATGTGAATTAACCATGAACTTAGCCGTGGATGCACGCTGGATGGTTGGACAAACTCGCGGAATGGCTCATTACGCACGAGCATTGATCGAGCCAGTTAAACAAGAGGTCAATGCTCTGCTACCCAAAGGATATCCTGCGACGGATTATCACAATGTGTATGGAAATGTTGGTTTTTTTCCTTACTGGGAACAAATGGAGTTGGGGAAATTATGTTCAAAGCATCAAATAAAATACCTGATTTGCCCTTATAACAGCGCACCACTTAAACTTGCGGATACCACTAAACTGATCCTAGTGGTACACGATTTAATTTATTTAGAGTCTTTGAGGCATTTACCTTTATCGGTTTCAATGTATCAAAATCTGGGGCGTTTCTATCGACGTATGATTGTACCTAAAGTTATACTCAATGCGCACCGCTTAATCACGGTTTCCCATTTTACGCGTCAACAGATCTGCAATACGTTTAAGATTCCTGAGAGTGAGATTACTCTTATCCCCAATTGCATCACAGACGATTGGCGAGTTTCCGAGCCCATACCAGCGACGGAGCGATTGCCTTATATCCTGACAGTTTCCGGTGAAGCGCCACATAAAAATTTACCCATGCTGCTTCGAGCATTTTCTGCATTTAAGAGCCTCATCCCTTTCGACTCCTCATCGCCAACCCTGCGCATTGTGGGCATCAAAACACAACATCAATTAAAATTCAAAACCTTGGCTCGTTCGCTCAATATTGAACAATCTATCCTTTTTGAGCCTTTTCTCGACAAGTCTATACTGCAACAACGTTATCAACAGGCGCGTCTCTGTGTTTTCCCTTCGTTGATCGAGGGATTTGGTATTCCCTTGCTTGAGGCTATGGCAAGTGGTACACCGGTTGTTTGCAGTAATACGTGTGCGTTTCCTGAAGTGATTGGCAATGTCGGCTGGTTGTTTAATCCATACAATCTTGCCGATATGACAAACATACTTTATGTTGCCTGGACTGATTGTTACGCACAAACCAATTATGCTTTGCGTGGTCTGGAGCGTGTACAATTTTTTTCTCAGACGAGATGTTCAGAATTAATTGATGCATTTTGGACAAGTTTATGAAACGCCGTATTCTGGTCTTAACCTCTCGTTATCCCTATCCTGTTATCCGTGGTGATAAACTACGTATTTATGAGATTTGTCGTGAATTGTCATCACACGCTGACCTCACTTTGCTTTGTTTTTGTGAAAATAGAGATGAAATGGAGCATGAGGCGCCCAATGATGGCATATTTAAATCTATAGAACGCATTTACTTGCCTACATGGCGATCCATACTGAATTCTTTTGTTGCTATGTTGAACACCTCTCTTCCCTTGCAAATTGCCTATTACACATCAGCGACTTATAAAAAGCGCCTTGAAGAAATACTTTGTCAGCACGATGTATGCTTAGCACATCTCCTCCGGGTAGGGCATTATGTGCAGTACTCACCCATTCCGACCGTTTTAGAAATGACCGATGCAATTTCAATGGCGTATGGGCGGCTTCATGGGTTAAAAAAGGTGCGTGGTATCAAGGCATTGATTTATAAATTTGAAGCCAATCGATTACTGCAGTATGAACGCGCTGCATTGAACAAATATCCAATCGTATCACTTGTCTCAACCGTTGATCGAGATTTTTTATCAAAGGATGCCAAGAACATCTTGATTTGCAGTAATGGCGTACACACGCGTCATCTTTCAGTAAAAGATAGAACCATGAGTAAACCCATCATCGCTTTTTTAGGACAAATGACAGCGCTTCATAATCTGGATGCCTGTTATTATTTTGCTGAAGAGATTTTACCACTGGTCAGACAATCTATCGCATGCACGTTTCGTATCGTAGGGTCTATTCATCCCAAGGATGCAGCACGCCTGGCTCGATTCCCTGGGGTCGAAATATATAATCATGTTCCGAATGTAGAGGAAGCACTTAGCGATGTTCGTTTGGGTATTGCACCACTACGTATTGGTTCTGGAATACAAAATAAACTATTGGAATACATGTCGCTAAGTCTTCCCGTCATTGCTTCCCCCATCGCACTTGAGGGTTCATATGCACAGCACGAAAAAGAATTGTTGGTTGCATCATCGCCAGACGAATATGTCGAACAAATTAAGCGCATTTGGAATGATGGTGAATTGAGAGCGCAATTGGCTTCGGCAGGATTTTCTTATGTAAAAGAAAAACATGTGTGGTCTCAACAACTACAGCCGCTCGTGGACGCCCTTATGGGAGAGAATAAAATGTAGACAGGAAAAAAGTGCTATACTCTATAACAATTTACACTAATAAATAAAATCTTTGATGCACTATTATGTTTCACACTTTGCTGTCTAAAATATTATCCCATCTGCGCCCTGAAAGAAATAATTTCCGTGCTATATTTGATCTTATTTACGTGATCAATTTGAAAAGATGCGCAGACAGAAAAAAACATACCATTCAAGAATTTGCTCGAGTGGGCATTACGCAATATGAATTTATTGAAGCCGTAGACAAAAATGACCCCGAAGTATTGCAGTGGATAGAATCTGGCAATGTTGCACAATTTCCACCTTGTTTTCGCTGCGGTCAAAACCGCTGCAATTGCTTGAACAATATACTCATTCCTCAACAAAGAACCTTATTTTTATTACTGGCCGCTTTTGCTCTGGCACCACTTTTTTATGGAATTTTTTTAACTGCTCAGAAAATTATTGTGCTTATTATGAACCTCTTCATCCAGGATTACTTGCCAGCATTCAATATATTACTCCCAAAAAAAACCATCAAAGCGTTGATAACTATTGGCAAGCCTATACCTCTCTCACAGAACTGGAAAAATTTTATTGTCCCACGTTTGGCTTTGAGCGATTGGCAATGCAAGCAGATGAGTCACATGATTCACTCAAAAGCTATATTAATTATTTGTCTCAAAATGGCGGCAATAAGCAAGTTGCTATAAAATTTAATCGCGTCGATTTTAGGCTGCCGTGGGTAAAAGAAAATTTTCCGCACGCAAAAATTATTCATATCAAAAGAAACCCTCGCGACTCCTGGAAGTCTTCACGCGCGCATCTTCCATTGGATGCTGCGAAAGATATGTTTCAATTCAATGCTTATGAGCTTACACAATGGGTGATTGCGCTTGATGAGTACTTTCCATTTATTATTGACACTAGCACCTCTTCTTATCACTTACATTATTTTTTAGCTAAATTAAGCGAACAGTTCGCGCACCAAAATGCTCATATGACGTTAAACTTTGAAGAAGATATTCTAAAAAACTTTAATGGTTTTATTCAAAAAATTTTCGACACAACCGGTTTAAACAAAGAAAATGTTGCTGGTTATGCAAACGAAAGAGTTATTCCAAAATCAAAACAATATAGTGCCGAAGAAATAACCTGGTTAGAAAATGTAGAGAAAGAATGCGACGAAATTTTAGGCAAGCTGGATATCATTAATATGTCATCTCAACAACTCTTGAATAAGCCATTCCCGCTCGTTTATTCAAAGAACAGAAAGTTATTTATGCAAAAATTACTGGCAAACCATTATAAACTTGAAAATCACCTCATCCGCCTGCAAGGCGAGTTCGATGAAATTCGTGAAAAAAACTCTAGGGTCTGTTGACATATATGGACCCTGCCGGATCTTGCAATAGATGAAACCATTATTTTTAGCAAGGTAGGTTGAGATAACGTCTCGCCTGCCAAGTATTTGCTTTATTGTAGCACACAAAGTGTATGTGAAGGGCTCCAACACTCCGACACGACATCACGACACGAGCCCAACTCATTCCAATAAAAGCCACGGAACAAAAAAAACCAAACGTTCAGGGTCAGGGCTTGCTTTTTGCTTTTAACAGGCAAAAGGCAAGCCCTGACCCTTCTACTGTTTTGATTTAGTTCAAATCACAGAAGGCCCCATTGGTCCAATTTTGGAAGCACTACGCGCAGAGTTTGAAGCTAATTTATCCGGTAAATTAAATGATGAAGCGTTCGTCAATGATATTTTTCCGTTACTTCCTCCTGGATTTAATATGGCCGATTATCATCCCATTAATGATGTTATCCATGTACAAGAGCGAATTATTAGCCAACTGCCTGGTGATAGTGTTGGAAAGGTAAAATAATATGACCCAGCATGAATTGCTTTAAAATAAAGCAAATTAATTAAATAATTACCTAAATAATTGACAAAAATATCCTCCCACAGTATGATAGCTCAATAAATAACCAATACAGAGATTTGAAATGGTACGTTTTGTAAGAAAAACAAGTGAGCGTCCTTCAGAAATAGATCAGGACAATCAGGCGTACATTATTGAGAGAAAAAATCAAAGACATTTAAATATTCAATATTTAAGAGGAAGTAGCGGCAGTGGTTTGGCCGGTTTACTCCTAGGCTCCTCTGAAATGTACATGTTTAATTTCACTTATGATAAAACAAATCCTCAACTATGGCACGCAACATTTCAACCCTGCTCCACGTCCCCCGCAAACAAAACGGATTATTTTCCTATCACAACAACGGCTCAAGAATCCTTATCATCTAAAGACGCATTGTTAACGTTAACTACAGAGTTAGCGCCTGTTGCGGCATCTTTTGGAGATTACTCGCTCAATACAAAGCCGTAAAGCCTGTGCATCACCATCCAATGCAAGTTCAATCATTTTTTCAACCAGCTCAACAGCACGAGGCTCTAATAACTTTGAAAGCTGAGTGCGCTTGCTTAGCGCACCCCTCGGCCTACCGTGTGTTTTTTTGTAATTTGTGGAAAATCAGTATCTTTACTAAGGATTCTGTAAGGATTAGAAGGAGACGTCGGTGATGTAGAAATAAATAGCGTGTAATCCATTTTGACTAGGACTAATTTCCACATATCCCGGCAAAGATAGCTTGAGGTTAAGTAACTCAGGCTTGCCGTCTATTGCGTCCAGATCTATCCCTTGCCAATATCCATCGTTATGATCAGCACCAAGTGCAAAAGCTAGGCCAGATCGACCTCTATGTGACGATACAATCGATTGAGCTTCATCAAAAGATACTAATTGTCCTAAGTCTTTTGGCGAATCTAAAATTCCTTGGCGACTTTTTCCATTCACATAGTAAGGTATCTTTCTTGGCTTACCCTGTTCTTGGGGTTCTGATTGCCACAATAACCAACGACGGCATTCAGGATTAGTCATATATGCAGGAAGATTCATAGCCAACCTCCAATAAAAACAAAAGTTCTGGCATTTGTTTTTTGAAAGGCACTTCGACATATTATATAATATGGAGAGATTGTATGGCCTGTTTTATTCTTGTGTAAAATGGGCTTTTTCATTTATGCGCCTCCCGCTGATGTACGAAATTCAGCTAGGCGTGCAGCAATCCACTCTTGTATTTCGGACTCAACCCATGCTACCGACATTGAGCCAAGAGGCACGCTGCTTGGGAAAAGACCTTCTTGCATCAACGCATAAATTCTAGATCGGGATAACGAGGTTTGTCGCTCAACTTCTTTTCGGCGAATGAGGATTTTTGGTGCATCAGGATGTGGCATGTAGTATTCCTTAAGAATATTGGGGAATACGCATTTAACAACATATAAATTGGCAGGGCGCGCTCTAAGCAATGCCAAGCAACACCCAGTACAGCCTTACAATTTGGATTACGCTTTTTAATAGCAAATTCAGCAATGCAATCAGCTCTTGTTGCACCTTCTTGTTCTGCAAGATTTTCAATTCGCCACTCTAAGGCAAATATTTCTTGTTCTAATGATTTGTTCATACAGGCACCGAGTTCTTATCACTGTATTGCAATCCATCAAGATAGTCGGCCCATAATTGCATCATGTTTACACGCTCTGGTAAATGTGAGGTGCGAATCATTAGGAACAGGTAGGTAACAAGAACCGCTTGCAATCAATGCTGACAAGGGTTAAAAGGACTTTTCAGGAACATCTAAGATTAGTAAGTGGTGGAGGCGGCGGGAATCGAACCCGCTACCGGGTGTTTTAGGCCAATTATGTAAAACCACCAAAGACCATCAAAACTGATACAAATCATAGGGGTTAAGTTTGTTTTACAATGTAGGCATGTTGTCTTTGATCGCCTGTAATTGTCAGTAAATAAACCCTTTTACCAAGGTAGAGACAAAACTGAAAATTCTTCTGGTAATTCGTCTTTTTGTAAAAATCCAAGCTGGACGGCACGTGAAACTAAATAGTCCTCATTTTTAGTGTAATGATAAACCTTGTATAAATCTCTGGATGTCCCGTCATGAAATTCACGAATCAAATCATTTAAATCCCAGCAATCAATACCCTCGTTCCGCCACTCAGTGAGTTAATGATGAATTGAATAAATTGATATTTTCCAGTGTTTGTTCAATCAACGTTTTGACAGATAAGCTTTCTACTGCAAGGCGAACATCGGATAAGGTAAATTCCAACAGGATATGTGGCCTGAGCCCTGCGCTAATGGGAAAAACAGATGGGTAATCCATTTCAATCCGGGAATACTTTCCCTCATTACGAACAACTGACACACCGGCAATCAAACCCGGGAGCATAAGACTTGAGTTAATTTGTGCCCTGAATTCCTTTAACTCCTTCAATAGTCGTGATTTGCTAACACCTGCATCCATTTGTTTTACTTGAATTTTGAAATCCACATCTTCCGACATACGGCTTACAACTTTATGCGCTTTTGCCAAACAGGTTCCGCCACAAAATATCAATCGGAAATAATCACTTTCCACACCAGCAAGCGCATGAATGACTTGGGTTACATAGTAATCTTTTTCAATAACAGAACCTTCCAGATCTAACATCTCACCTGTGGCTGTAATCAATTCAAACAATTTCTCATTTGGCATTTATACCCTTCTCCACAATCAGCGTTCTGTTGCCATAGTTCAGGTGACCTCTGTAACGGCTTTTTAATTGCACAACAGTACGCACAGGAACTTGAGTAGACAGGCCAGCATTATAAGCTTGTTCAGCGCTACCCGGCATCCATGCAACCCCCAATTTTGTTAAAGCTTCTTTGCAGACTTGATCGAAACCGCCTTTAATTACAGGTCTATTAATATATTCTGATATATAGGCTTTAGCATAAACGCCATACCCAATCTTGACTAACTCACCCATGTCCACGAGATCGTTAATACACCGGCTAATCTGGCGCGAACTACCCATATCTTCAATATTTTCACGCAAGACCACATTGCCAGCAATTTGCTGGATACGATCTAGCAATTTGAATTTCAGACTGCTCTTGTAGTAGTTCTTGATCATGTTAACCTCCTATGATCGCCAAATATGGACATTTTTATTTAGTATAGCACAAAATTTATCGCCAAATATGGACAATTTCATTTTTGATCAGACCATCTATGTATTAACTAATAAATTCAATCGGTCGCCATCTTTAAGGTATGTTGCAGAATTTAGAAACCTATTGAATTTTCAGGCAAAATAATGCCATTTTTTATAGTGCGCTGGGTATATCGCTTCTCGTTCCAAACCATCAATAATCTTATGCTTATAATTTTCAGCCCTGTTAATCGCCTGTTCATAAATTGGTTCGAGATCTTTGTCTGTGGGCTCTAAATCACCTAGCCAATGATTCATTGTTTTTCGATGCCTTAGGCAATATTACCTGCCGATATTGCCATTCACGATCATGGTGACGGCAACCCGCATGCTCACATATTGATATCAACTCGTCGTTTGGAAAAAAATAGTTTCTCAAAATATAAGGCGCGTGATCTGAATCCTGCTTTTGCCAGAGGGTATGTTGTTGAAAAGGAGCAATCAAACACCATAACTAATGAAACTAACCCATCGAACTCAATTTAAATAATGAAGTAAATGCCGTTGAAGAACAAAAAATTTTATCTAAACCGTTGTGGGATAGACCTCTTCGAACATATATTCAATGTGGTTGGCTAGAATCTATTTTAGAAAATAAAAAGCACCCCGCTCGTGCGCCATTAATTTGGAATAACCCTTATTTTTTAACCAAGGTTAGAAAAAAAATTAAAACCAGCTTGGGACTAGAGGCCTACAATTCACCATTATCTCAATATCCCGAATTTCTTGATGAAATTACTCAATACATGTTTATTTCTAAAGAAGAAATAAACAGACTGAAAAACAAGTGATTGGTAATTCCCCCTTTTGTTTGTATCCCAGTTGTTACAATGATCGTGCATCATTCAGGTCATTGTAAGAATGACAACAGGAAAACTCGATTGATTAACTTTGACAGCAGCACTTTAAATACCTACGTCGGTCGATCTATCAGGTTTTTCAGAAGGTGAAATTTCATCATTTTCAAGTGCATTTCTGTCCTGCTTAACTGTTTGTCTGTACGAACGGGCTATTTCCTGTGGTGTTGATTTAGTGCTCTCAGATGCCTGAGGTTTTGTTCTTATTTCATTTTTAGTACAGGTTTCCGAGGGATAAGAAAAATCATAACCTGCTTTAGTGAAAATTTCTATTACTTCACCATTTAGTTCGGCAGGTGGATCGTCAAGTCTTCTGTTTATTAAAGACTGAACTATTTGCTTGAACGATTGGTCTAAAATAACAGGGTGATCACGATAATAATACAGCCCCTCAAGGATAGCTCCTTTTTCAATCAATTTAGCTGTCATTAAGAGCATATCGCCTCGTTTAGTATAATCCCATATCCAGCCATTACCTGGATCGTACAAATAAACAAGACACTGTGTTCCTAAAGTATGTGGGACACTCTTTTCTAATTCACATTTTACATAAGCCATTTCTGTAACTAAGTCGCAAGATGTGTTTAACTGTTCTGGCTCGATCGTATCAATCAGCGCTAATGCTGTACTTGATGTATGATTCTTGTTTTTCACGTAAGGATTTATCATATTTACTAGTCTTACCGCTGGATTTGTATCTGGTGTAAACAATTCAAATCGATTCGCTGGCATTTTTCAACTCCATCCTATGTTCAACTATAACTAACTATCAGCCATTATTCATAAAAAATCAAATTTGGTTGCTAATTATTGGTTAATAATTAGCATCATGATCAATAATCAATGTAATCAATGGGGTCAGACTCTGAGGTATCGACACCTTTTTTTAAGCCTCACTAAAGTCAGGGAAATTTTCTATAACCGATTGTATACAAACGTTTTTAATTTTATCTTTTGCTCGAATTATAATTCTACAGCCCAGATAAAATAACGAAAGTACACGTACGCTCCTGATTGAGTTGGCCTGATATTGCGATTGCAAATTTGATTTTTCAGCTAACCAGCCAATTATCCATGCAAGAAAAGTGGCCAACATTGCGATTAAAAAAAAGACATTCAAACGGTATATACGATTTGTATTAACATGCTCAAAACCAAACCCATATTTGGTCGATTTAAGATCTCGAAAGCCACCTTCAATTTGCATACGAAGACCATAAATACTTACTACTTTTTTCGCTATTTTACTGTTTTCTGGGAGCGAGCTAACTAAAAGCCATGGCTCATTGGCTCCTTTTGCATGTTGCAATGATTGCGCACTTCGCCGGATATTCCCTCTCTTTGTTTTGGATTTCCTACCCGTTTTTTTTGATTTATAGCGATAAAGTTTTGTATAAAATCCGCTGTCTTTGCACAGTTCTATCTCACCTAAAAATGTTGGCGTATTTGTTGCATCTTTATGCAAACTGGAAATTGCAGACCATTTTTTAACGGTACGCAACCGGTAATATTTATTCCCTCTAATTCGGCCAACATAGTCCCACCCCAATCCCTGCACAGCTTCGAACCATGAAGAATGAAAACCAGCATCAGAAATAATAATTGGCTTCACACCCTCATCCAACATTGATTTTAATTTTTTTAAAAACCGTAAATGTAGCTTTGGGTTGGCATATTTTTTTGTGGATGGATTTCTTCGTAGAGTGTTATTGCGCGCCCAGATGTTACAATTGCCGCCCTTAAAACATTGTCCGTCTTGTTCGGGATGGGGGACCAATCAACAATAATTAATGGTCTTGTTGCACAACCAACAACCAACTTGAAAATTGCCGAATAAATTTTCAGTCTGTCGATTTGAAGGCGTTTATTTCCCAGAAACCGATCTACGCGTCGTATTGCACTTCGCTCCTGAGCGTCAGCTTTAAGTGCTCGCCCAAGACCCGTTAAGCTTAAAAATTTCGCATGAAACAACGACCCAACAAGCATTGAAAACGTAGTTAAGCGAGTTTTGTGCATGACATTTGATATCGGTTGTGCTTGGGGCGATTGTGCATTCGATGGAGTTGATTGAGCGTGATGAAACGTATGTAATGCTGTTTGAGTCAATTGGCGATAACTTATTTGTTACTTGATTGTTTGAGTAATTATTACCTTGCCTTGGGCTATGGCATAATATCTAAAAAATCAGATAGTAACTTATAGTAACTTGCAGAGAAAACCAATGCATCATGATCGTTATACCGTTCCAACAGATGAAGACTATGAGCCGGAATCAAATGATCAAGCATTGAAAAATTTACTTGGGATTAAAGTAAAATCTGTTATTGAAGCACTCGAGGAACAAGAACTTGAACGTACGGGAAATGATTTGCCTGAGCTGTATGATGTAAATCACCAATTTAGTGTAAAAGATATTTGTGATATTCATGAGCTATGGTTGGCGAACATCTACTCTTTCGCCGGTAAATACAGAACTGTATCAATGAGCAAAGATGGTTTTTTGTTTGCAGCACCTCAATTTATATCAAAATCCATGCAGGAATTCGAATCCAGATTTCTCAGTCAACATACCCCATGCAACCCAACAAATGACGATGAATTGGCTCATATGCTCTGAGTTGTACATGTGGAGCTCATTCTAATTCATCCTTTTCGAGATGGAAATGGCCGAGTGGCGCGATTACTAGCTAATTTAATGGCTTTGCAAGCTGGGCGTGGTCTATTAAATTATGCACCTATCGATAGAACAACCAACCTAGAAGGATATAATCGTTATATTATGGCTATACAGCAAGGCGCTGATTTTAAGTATGAAATGATTCAGGATGTATTTTTGGCATTACTAAAGGCCACTTAGCTGGAATGTAGCCGATTTTTAATTCTAAGAAAAACTGCTTTCGACCTTGATGTATCAATCTGTATGTTGTTTTTTGAATCTCGCGGGGCGGCGATGCCCTCAACACCACAAGATGTTCTTGTAGAGCGAGCATTCAACATTTTGGCTGTTTCCTTATTTTTTAAATAAGGATTGGTTTTGGATAAAGTCTTCATAGTGTAATTATAACATAAGTTCAGCAAAACTCTTGCGGTCATTTTTTGATTTTTATCAAACATTTTTTTGGGCAGCAATTGGGTACTTTTCAAAAATTTTTGGGCATATATTGGGATCTTTTGGGGACAATGAAAGGCAGAGATACGGCATCTAAAACTCACCGTATCTTGTTGATTTTGAACTGTTTATTACTGTCTTTGGTGGTCTTTAGCGGTTTGAATAATTGGTGGGGGCGGCGGGAATCGAACCCGCTACCGGGTGTTTTAGGGCAATTATAAAAAACCACCAAAGACCATCAAAAACGATATGAATCATGGGGGTTAGCTTTGTTTTATAATGTAGGCATGTTGTCTTTGATTGCCTGTAATTGTCAGTAAATAAACCCGCAATAAACCCTTTAATCGAAACATAAAAACTGTTACTTTAGTATCCATCTACTATTTTCGGATGCTCCATCAACATCAGCACCCGCCTCACTCCTGACTTTTACTACAACAAAATGTATCTTTATTATTCGGCAAATATGGTGGTTTATATCCTATTAATTTTTTAACTTGCACATGATTTTTCTGCTCATGTTCTCTAAGAGTGTCACTGATACATCTGCCAAGATCATCTACTTCATCGCAATTATTAAATGATGGGGATGAAAATTTTATCAGCATTTTTTTATTAGTTGGATCAAATACTGTGTATACCCCATCGTCTGAGCAAACACTCCCACTGCAAAATTCCTCTATAAGTAATAAATCTTGCTTTGCTTTATTTTGTATACACGCGACACTAATACTATCGGCAGCCGGGCTATAAAATAATTTTTTATCCTTCGAATTTATTTTGTAGAAAAAATTAAATTTATTTGAAACATCGTCGCTATTTTCAATTGTTATTTGAAAAATAGTATCTCCACATTTTTTCTCAATGCTAGACGCTAGTGCGGTTTGGGTCGCTGTCAATAAGATCACTATAATAAACGTATTCAAATATTTTTTGTATGACAAATATGTCCCCTATCGCTACCTATTTAGCAAAATGACCTACAACTTTCATTCTCGGAAACAGACCGCCCCAATTATGGCAAAAAATTTCGATATGTATCTTTATCTATTCTGGTATGAATCACCGTTTCTGCTACTGATCCAACAATTTCCACAAATGAATCAGAATTATGAAAATTCTCAGGAAAAATAGCCAAAGCATTTTTATTGGTCTTTGCGGATGGGTACAATATTGCTTCGATACCTGCTGAATGCGCAATTTGTCCAATAATTTGTGAATTGGCTGGCACATCAAATTGCATAGGCATTAATCTCCAATCCTCAGCAAATATGGTTTTATGTAATTCATCCAGACCCTTTACCGGTGGCATGGATGATATTTTTAATTCTTTAGCTTTATTTTGATAATAAATTGGAAGTGTTATCTTTTTGATACAATTGTAAAACTGCATTAATGACTTTTTGCTCGTTAGATCCAGTACGTTAGATAATTTACCGTGTATTACAAAATGACTGAAATTTCCTGCTACTGCCAATTCTTTTCCAGTAAGCCCATCGACACAATCATCAGATTTAATACCTGACATTTCTAAAAATGCTGTGCCAGTATCTTCTGCTAAATACAAGGCTGCAAATTGCGGAAACCGTTCAATGTCTATAGTGCCAATATTAAATCGACCACCTGGAAAACTTTTTACACTACCTTCAGAGGATAGTGGAGTATTTGAAAATCTCTGGGAGACGATCCTTCTCCAATTGTTAAATTCAAAATCAGTTGTATTTTCCAATAATGAAGATTTTAGCTCCTCCATCATTTGTGACCTGCGATGAGCAAAAAAAGCAAAATGCTCTGCCGTGTAATCAATCACTTTATCATGAAGTTTTACCCACGTTTTAATTGCGCGTGGCGGCACACTGTCAAGAAGAGTAAATATTCTATGGTCGTAAGATTTCATGGCTTAGGGATGGATTCCTTCCAATGAATTTCTTATAAATAACTCCAGTTTTTTATAACGGCCATAACGAATCATATCTCGTGGAGAAATTCCACCCAATGCGGGATTTTTAATTTTAAACCATAACCCTGTTTTCTTGATGTCACCCTGAAAATATCCGGCCATTAATTCACAAGTGTTGGCAATTTCATAAAAACGACGTTTTAAATCATGCGTAATATGATCATCAAGATGAACCTGTTCTTTATCCATTTTCATAGCTTTAGAAATATCATTTCTATTAAGCTCTAAAAAATCAGCCACTTTCTTTGGAGTGTTACCTTCCAAAAGATGGAGATAATCATGGACAGGAACCGTATTTAATAAATTATCTAATGGATTTGTATTCATTTTTAATAACCTCTGTAGATTATTATAACTTATATTACTCAATAAATCTAAATATGGCACGTGTGCATTGTTCAATTTTTAAATATTCATAGTTAAACTTACGTCTACCTCTTCTCATCAAATTTTAACAGGAACAACTTCATAATTAAACTTGGTAAGGCCAATTAACTTATTTTCGACAAACAATTTAATAAAATAATCATGTCCACTTTCCAATGGAATAAGTTGCCCTTTAATCATAGCTCCGGGCTTCGGATCTAATCCAAGCGTTTGCTCATAACCTTTAACCGTTTCGCCACCGACCTGATATGAAAATCCAGAAAGCGACCTTTTGACCTTTCCTATGATGACCTTATTACCATTTGAATCAACACAGATAATTTTCACGTGATAATATTTTTTTGT